>NZ_JBPQTS010000050.1:0-41431 GCF_051386455.1 Streptomyces sp. URMC 124 | reverse complement strand
CGCATCGACGCCGTCATGCAAACACCCGACAACCGCAACCAGTACTGGATCTTCTCCGGAAACCAATACGCCCTCATCGAAGTCGCCGACGGAAGCCACTCCGACAAACAGATCACCGGACCCCGCCCGCTCACCAACTGGACGAGCCTCGAAGGACTCACAGGAACTCCACAGCGCATCGACGCCGTCATGCAAACACCCGACAACCGCAACCAGTACTGGATCTTCTCCGGAAACCAATACGCCCTCATCGAAGTCGCCGACGGGACCCGCTCCGACAAGCAGGTTCGGGGACCCCGCTCGCTGAGCGACTGGAAGGGCAGTTTCCGGCGCGCAGAAGAACGCGCGCGCGACGGGGCGCGGTAGAGGAGCAGGAGACTCCCCCGTCGCAGAGGCTCCCCATCTCCCGTGTCGTCCGCTACGTTCGCCTCGCGTACCGCCCCCCGTCACACCGGCGACACGGCCCCTTCCCCGGCGCTCGCTGCTCTTGGAACACCCGGCTTCCCGTCCCGACTCCCAAGAGGTCCTCACTTCCATGCCTGAACTGAACCGGCGGCGATTCCTCCAGATCGCCGGCGCGACCGCGAGTTACGCGGCCCTGTCGAGCAGCATCGACCGTGCCGGCGCCATCCCCGCGCACCGCAGCACCGGCACGATCCAGGACGTCGAGCACATCGTCGTCCTGATGCAGGAGAATCGTTCCTTCGACCACTACTTCGGCACACTGAAGGGCGTACGCGGCTTCGGCGACCCCCGCCCGGTGTCCCTGCCGAGCGGCAAGCCGGTGTGGTACCAGTCGGACGGGTCCAAGGAGGTGCCGCCCTACCACCCGGACGCCGAGAACCTCGGCATGCAGTTCATCGCGGGCCTCAACCACGACTGGGCGGGCGGGCACAAGGCCTGGAACAACGGCCGGTACGACCAGTGGCTGCCCGCCAAGGGCACGGGCACGATGGCCTACCTGACACGTCAGGACATCCCCTTCCACTACGCGCTCGCCGACGCGTTCACCGTGTGCGACGCCTACCACTGCTCGTTCATCGGGGCCACCGACCCCAACCGCTACTACCTGTGGACCGGCCACACGGGCAACGACGGCAAGGGCGGCGGGCCGGTCCTCGGCAACGAGGAGGCCGGATACGACTGGACGACCTACCCCGAGCGGCTGGAGAAAGCCGGCGTCTCGTGGAAGATCTACCAGGACGAGGGCGACGGCCTGGACAAGGCCGGCTCCTGGGGCTGGATCGAGGACGCCTACCGCGGCAACTACGGCGACAACTCCCTGCTCTACTTCAACAACTACCGCAACGCCAAGCCCGGCACCCCCCTCTACGAGAAGGCGCGCACCGGCACGAACGTCAAGAAGGGCGACGGTTACTTCGACGTCCTCAAGGCCGACGTCAAGGCCGGCAAACTGCCGCAGATCTCCTGGATCGCGGCGCCCGAGGCCTTCTCGGAACACCCGAACTGGCCGGTCAACTACGGCGCCTGGTACATCTCGCGGGTCCTGGACGCCCTGACCTCCAACCCCGAGGTGTGGAGCAGAACGGCCCTGTTCATCACGTACGACGAGAACGACGGCTACTTCGACCACGTCCTGCCGCCGTTCCCACCCGCCTCCGCCGACCGGGGCGCCTCCACCGCGGACGCCTCGCTCGACGTCTTCGCCGGGAACGCCCGCTACGGCGCCGGGCCCTACGGCCTGGGCCAGCGCGTGCCCATGCTCGTGGTCTCCCCCTGGAGCACGGGCGGCTTCGTGTGCTCGGAGGTCTTCGACCACACCTCCGTCATCCGCTTCATGGAGCGCCGCTTCGGGGTGCGCGAGCCGAACATCTCGCCGTGGCGGCGGGCCGTCTGCGGCGACCTGACCTCGGCCTTCGACTTCCGCCTCGCGGACGCGCGGCCCGCCGCGCTGCCCGGCACCGCGGCCTACGAGCCGCCGGACCGCAAGAGGCACCCGGACTACGTCCCGAAGCCGCCGTCCGGCTCCTCCCTGCCCAAGCAGGAGAAGGGGTCGCGGCCGGCGCGCCCGCTGCCGTACGCCCCGCTGGTGGACGGGGCCGCGGCCCCGTCGACCGGGCGCTTCACCCTCACCTTCGGCGCAGGGGAAGCCGCGGGCGTGTGCTTCACCGTCACGTCCGCGAACCGCACGGACGGCCCGTGGACGTACACGGCCGGAGCGGGCAAGCAGCTCTCCGACACCTGGAACACGGCGTACTCGAAGGGCGTCTACGACCTGTCGGTCTTCGGCCCGAACGGCTTCCTGCGCACCTTCCGCGGGCCCGGCAAGGCCGCCGGCCCGGAGGTGACCGCGCGCCACGACGCCCGCACGGGCGGTGTCAGCCTGACGATGACGAACGCGGGCACCACCGACTGCCACCTGACGGTCACCGACGCGTACGGTGGGAAGAGCGAGACCTTCACGGTACGCGCGGGCGGCCGGCTGGTCCACGCGGTGGACCTGCGCCGCAGCAAGCGCTGGTACGACCTGAGTGTGGTCTCGGACGCCGACGGGACCTTCCTGCGCCGCTTCGCCGGGCACGTCGAGACCGGCGAGAGTGGAGTGAGCGACCCGGCCATCGCCACGGCCTGAGGCCCGGGCCCGAGCTGGTCCGGCGGCGGGTCCGGAGGGTGGCCCCGGCGCCTCCCGGGCCCCCTTCGGCGGCCGGAAGGGGCCGCCCGGCTGCGGCTCCCGTTCGCGCTGCGGAAGAGAGCGGGGTAGACATGGGATATGGCCCGAAACCGGGACCGCTCCTCGGGGCCCTCGGGCCGCTGGTTCACCGGTCGGCGCCGAGACAGCACGCGTGAGCCGGGGCAGTCGCGCAACGGCTCGCGAGGGCCGTCGGCCGGACGTCTCCGGTCGATGGTGCGCAGCCGCAGCGTCGCCGGTCAGATGTTCCTGCTGCAGCTGCTGATCGTCCTGCTGCTCGTCGTCGCCGCGGTGGTCACGTTGGTGCTCCAGGCGCGGAGCGACAGGTTCCAGGCGGCGCGCGACCGATCGCTCGCCGCCGCGCAGTCGTTCGCCCACAGCCCCGGGCTGGTGGCGACCCTGCGGAGCCCGGACCCCAGCAAGGTGCTCCAGCCGCTGACCGAGGCCGCCCGCAAGGAGGCGGGCGTCGACTTCGTCGTCGTGACCGACCGCAACGGCAAGCGCTACACGCACCCCCGGCCCGAGCTCATCGGCAAGCAGTTCATCGGCACCATCGCCCCCTCGCAGGCCGGCCACGTCACCATCGAGAGCGTCCACGGCCCCCTCGGCGAGGAAGTGCAGGCCGTCGTGCCCGTGCAGGACGACCACGGCACCGTCGTCGGCCTCGTCTCCTCCGGGGTGAAGGTCAGCTCCGTGAGCAGCGCGGTCGACCGGCAGCTGCCGCTCGTGCTCGCCGCCGGCGGCGCCGCGCTGGCCCTGGCCACGGGCGGTGCGGCCCTGGTCAGCAGACGTCTGCAGCGCCAGACGCACGGCCTCGGCCCGGCCGAGATGACCCGGATGTACGAACACCACGACGCGGTCCTGCACGCGGTGCGCGAGGGCGTCGTGATCGTCGGCGACGACGGCCGGGTGATGCTCGCCAACGACGAGGCGCGCCGGCTCCTGGGCCTGCCGCAGGACGTGGAGGGGCGGGCCGTCGCCGAGCTCGACCTGGAGCCCCGGATGGCCGAGCTGCTGGGGTCCCGGCGCGTCGCCAACGACGTGGTGCTGCCCGTCGGGGACCGGCTGCTGGCCGTGAACAACCGTCCCACCGACCGCCGGGGCGGGCCGCCGGGCAGCGTGGCGACCCTGCGGGACTCCACCGAGCTGCGCGCCCTCGCGGGCAAGGCCGAGGCCGCGCGCGAGCGGCTGAAGCTGCTGTACGACGCGAGCGTGGACGTCGGGACGACCCTCGACGTCCAGCGCACCGCCGAGGAGCTCACGCAGGTGGCCGCGCCCCGGTTCACCGACTACGCCACCGTCGACCTGGCCGAGCCCGTCCTGCGCGGCGACGAGCCGCGCGCGGGCGTCGGCAGCGACGCGCCCGAGCTGCGGCGGGTGGCGCTCAGCGGCGTCAGCGACGACCATCCGCTGTACCGGGCGGGCGAGCTGCACCGGTTCGCCTCGCCCACCCCGCAGGCGACGGGGTTCGTCAGCGGGCACGCCGTCCTCGTAGCGGACCTGGCGGCGTCCTCCGGCTGGCGCACCCAGGACGTCGAACGGACGCAGGCGATACTGGACTACGGCTTCCACTCCCTCATCACCGTGCCGCTCAAGGCGCGCGGCGTGCTGATGGGCATCGCCAACTTCTGGCGGGCGGGGGACAGCCCCACCTTCGAAGAGGACGACCTGTCCCTGGCCGAGGAGCTGGCGGCGCGGGCCGCCGTGTGCATCGACAACGCCCGGCGCTTCACGCGCGAGCACGCCATGGCCGTAACGCTGCAGCACAGCCTGCTGCCGCGCGGCCTGCCCGAGCAGAACGCCCTCGACGTCGCCTACCGCTACCTGCCGGCCCAGGCCGGGGTGGGCGGCGACTGGTTCGACGTGATCCCGCTGCCGGGGGCCCGGGTGGCGCTGGTCGTCGGCGACGTCGTCGGCCACGGCCTGCACGCCGCCGCCACGATGGGCCGCCTGCGCACCGCCGTGCAGAACTTCTCCGCCCTGGACCTGCCGCCCGACGAGCTCCTCGGACACCTCGACGAGCTGGTCGGCCGCATCGACCTGGAGTCCGCGGGGATGGGCGGAGAGGACGCGATCGCGGGCGCGACCTGCCTGTACGCGATCTACGACCCGGCGACCGGCGTCTGCGCCATGGCGCGGGCCGGCCACCCGCTGCCGGCCGTCGTCCACCCCGGGGGCAGGGTGGAGTACCCCGAGCTCCCCGCCGGGCCGCCGCTGGGCCTGGGCGGGCTGCCCTTCGAGGCCGGGGAGCTGCGGCTGCGCGAGGGCAGCAGCCTCGTCCTCTACACCGACGGGCTCATCGAGGACCGCAAGCGGGACATCGACGCCGGGCTCGCCATCCTCACCTCCACGCTCTCCCGGCCCGGGCGGACGCCGGACGAGACCTGCGAGGACGTGCTCGACGCCCTGCTCCCGGCCCGGCAGCGCGACGACATCGCCCTGCTCGTCGCCCGCACCCGCTGCCTCGACCCCGACCGGACCGCCGAGTGGGAGCTGCCCTCCGACCCCGCGGTCGTCGCGCGCGCCCGCGCCGACGTCACCCGGCAGCTGACCGAGTGGGGTCTGGACGAAGCCGCGTTCACCACCGAGCTGATCCTGAGCGAACTGGTCACCAACGCCATCCGCCACGCCTCGGGCCCGGTCCGCGTCCGCCTCGTGCGCGACCGCGCCCTGATCTGCGAGGTCGCCGACGGCAGCAGCACCTCACCCCACCTGCGCTACGCCGCCGCGGAGGACGAGGGCGGCCGCGGCCTGTTCCTCGTCGCCCAGCTGGCGGAGCGCTGGGGGACGCGCTACACGCCGGAGGGCAAGGTGATCTGGGCGGAGCAGCCGCTGGCGTGACGGGCGAAGGCGCGGGCACCGCGCGCGGCATGGGAACGGCGCGGGGCGTAGGCGCGGCGCGGGCACAGTGAAGGACGGGCCGGTCGCTCCGGCCCGTCCTTCGGGTGCTGCAGGCGCCTGGGCGCGCTCAGCGGTCGCGCAGGTTCTTCCTGGCTTTCTCCGCGGCGTCCTGGGCCTTGCCCGAGACCTTCTCGGCACGGCCCTCGGCCTCCATGCGCCGGTTGCCCGTCACGTCGCCCGCGGTCTCCTTCAGCTTGCCCTTGACCTGCTTGGCCTTCGCCTTGCCTTTGCCCATGACCGGGCCTCCCTGTCTGTGCGGTGAACGGGGGTTTCCCGGAATCCACCCTGTGCCGGGCCCACCGGGTCCGCAACCGCAGCCTCACGGGCCCGTGACCAGCAGGCGTACGGCCAGGGCGGCGACGAGGGCCGTGGACAGCAGGGCCGTGCCGAGCCGCCCGCGCGGGCCCGCCAGGAACCGTCCGAGGACCGTGCCGCCGCCCGCGAGCAGCAGCTGCCAGCCGGCGGACGCGACGAACGCGGCCAGGACGAAGACCGTCTCGTCCGGGCGAGTGGCCGTGGCGGCCGTGGCGCGGGCGCCGAGCACGAGGGCCGTGAAGTACACGACGGTGGCGGGGTTCAGCAGGGTGACGCCCAGCAGCGTGACGTACGCGCGGAGCGGCCCGGGCGGGGTCCCGCCGGCTCGGCCGGACGGCTGACGCCCGCGGTACCGGGCGACGGCGGTGACACCGGTGCGGGCGGCGAGTGCCAGGAGGACGAGCGCGGAGGCCCGGCGCAGCGGCGTCTCGGCCGCCTGGACGGCCGGGGCGAGTGCCGCGCCGCCCGCCACCGCGATCAGCGCGTAGAGGCCGTCGGCCGTGGCGACGCCCAGAGCGGCGCACGCCCCGGTCCGCCACGGCACCCGGGAGGACAGGGCGACGAGATAGGCCCCGACGGCGCCGACCGGCACGGCGATGCCGAACCCGGCGACGAGCCCCGCGACCAGCGCGCCGCTCACGCCGGGAAGGGCGTCGGCCTCTCCGCGGCCCCGGCCTGCTGCTGTCGGCCACGCACGGGGACGGCGGTGACGGACGGCAGCGGCGGAAGGGCGCGGCGTGAGGTCATGACCCGATCGTCGCGGCGGCGGGGGCAGGCGGGCAACGGGTTTTCGCAGCAGGGCGGCGCGCCGGTCCGGGCCGCGCCGCGTCACCGCACGCGCACCGCTTCCGCTAAGGCCTCCCGGAGCCGCCCGCCCCCTGCAGCCGCCGCAGCGTCCAGCCCCGCCCGTTGGGATCGAGGGGGCGGGTGGCGGCCGTGAAGGTCTCCGCGGCGCGGCGGTAGGAGAGGCGGCCGCGTGCGGTCGTGAACAGCGGTCCGCCGACGCGCCCGAGGGTCAGCAGCGGCAGCAGCCGCGCCGCGCCGTCGCTCCAGCGCAGCACCGGGGCCGTGCGGCTCCTGGTGCGACGGCCGGGGAGGTCCAGGTCGTCGACGTCGAGGGCGAGAAGGCGTTCGATGGGGGCGCGGGTCTCGTGCAGCAGGTGCCAGAAGGCCTGTTCGCGCAGCGGGGCGGGGAGTGCGAGGACGGCCCGGACCTCGTGCGGGCGGAGTCCCGCCGACGCGTCGCGCGGTTTCGGCACGGGCAGGGGGCGCAGTCCGGCGGTGGGGTCGGCGGCCAGCCAGCCGCGGGCGCACCACCAGGCGACGGCACTGCCCAGGGCGGACAGCTCGCGGTTGGCGGTGCGGGCGCCGACCGTGGCCGACCGGGCGGCGAAGGCTTCGCGCAGGCGGGCAGGGGTCTGCGGGGCCTCCAGCAGGGCGAGCGGTACGGACGGGGGGACTGCTTTGCGGCGGACTGCGCCCGGGGGCGGCGTGCGTTCCACCAGGGCCCAGGACCAGGTCGCCAGGGCGATGCCGTACACGCGCCGGGAACCGGCACCCAGGCCGGAGGCGGCGAGGTATCGCTCGACGGCGACGGCGTACTCCACCGGACGGTTCAAGGAGGCCCCCCCTCTCACTCACCGCAGTAAATGCGAACCGATGCGGGCTTGTGCCCAGCATAAGTTGACACTGCACGGCTCAACTTCATTTCGCGATGTCCTGGCGTGTCCCGCCGCGCGCCCTGCACTCTGCCCGCATGTCACTCGATATCCGTCCGGCGGCGGTGCTGCGGGAGCGGCACTTCCGTCTCTTCTTCACCGGCTACGTCACCTCGCTGCTGGGGTCGTCCATGGCCTCGATCGCCCTGTCCTTCGCCGTTCTGCGGGCCGGCGGCGGGGGTCCCGAGCTGGGGCTGGTCCTCTCGGCGCGGATCGTGCCGCTCGTGCTCGTCCTGTTGGCGGGCGGCGTCGTCTCCGACCGGCTGGGCAGTCGTCAGGTGATGCTGGCCGCGGACGCCCTGCGCTGCCTGACGCAGGCCGGGCTGGCTCTGGCCCTGCTGGGCGGGATGCCGGGGCTCGGCACCCTGCTGGTCCTCGTGGCCCTGTGGGGTGCGGCGGAGGCGCTCTTCACGCCGGCGCTGGAGGCGTACGTGCCGCGCATGGCCCGTGACGAGTCGCTGTCGGACGCCAACGCGCTGCTGGGCGTGGCGCGTTCGGCGACGGCCGTGGCGGGCCCTGCGCTCGCGGGCGTGCTGACGGCGGCGGCCGGGCCGTCCTGCGTGCTCGCGCTCGACGCCGCCAGCTACGCGGTGAGCGCCGCCGCCCTGGCCCTGCTGCCCGGCCCGGAGCGGAAGGCAGCCGCACGGGCGCCGTTCCTCGCCGAACTCCGGGAAGGGTGGGCGGAGTTCCGCTCACGGACCTGGCTGTGGGTGACCACGGCGCACGTGTGCCTGTTCAACCTGTTCGTCTGGGGACCGCTGCTGGTGCTGGGCCCGGTCGTCGCCGAGCGGCGGCTGGGCGGCGCGGCGTCGTGGGGGCTGGTCATGGCGCTGTACGGGGCGGGGGCGATGGCCGGTGGCCTGGCCGTGCTGGGCCGCCGGCCGCGCCGTCCCCTGCTCGTGGCGACGTCCGCCACGGTGGGCTGGTCGCTGCCCTCCGCCGCTCTGGCGACGGGGCAGCCGTTGCCGTGGATATGCGCCGGTGCGCTGGCCGCCGGTGCCGGCTCGGCGGTCTGCGGCACGCTCTACGCGACCGCGACGCAGCGTCAGGTGGCGCCCGGCACGCTCGCCCGGGTCAGTGCCTACGGCGCGTTCGGGGCGTTCGCGCTCGGCCCGGTCGGGCTGGCCGCCGCGGGGCCGCTCTCGGTTTTCGTGGGCACGTCGGGGGTGCTGGGATTCGGTGCGCTCTGGCAGCTCGCGGCGGTGGCCGTGATGCTGTCGCTGCCCGCGATACGGGGGGCATTGCCGTCCGCGCCTCGTCCGTAGACCGCGTCGGCGGCGGAGCTCGCCGCCATGGGCGAGGCGGACCACCGCGCCGCGCCACCGCGGAGTTTGCGGTGGAGCGCGCTCCAGCTCGTAGCGTCGGGCCCACGACCGGACCGCCATCACCGGACCGAAGGGGTACTTCATGCGTTACACACTGTTCGGCAGGACCGGCCTGCGGGTCAGCGAGCTGGCCCTGGGGGCCATGACCATCGGCGGCGACTGGGGCTGGGGCACCGGCAAGGACACCAGCCGGCGCATCGTCGACGCCTACGCGGACGCGGGCGGCAATTTCGTCGACACCGCCGACATCTACACCGACGGCACCTCGGAGCGCATCCTCGGCGAGCTGCTGGAAGGCCGCCGGGAACGCTTCGTGCTGGCCACGAAGTACAGCTGCGCCACCGCGCCGGGAGACGTGAACGCCGCGGGCAACCACCGCAAGAACCTGGTGCAGTCGGTGGAGGCGAGCCTGCGCCGGCTGCGCACGGACTACGTGGACGTGCTGTGGGTGCACGCGCGGGACAACTTCACGCCCGTCGAGGAGGTGATGCGGGCCCTGGACGACGTCGTGCGCAGCGGGAAGGTGCTCTACGTCGGCGTCTCCGACTGGCCGGCGTGGGAGATCGCGCAGGCGAACACGCTCGCCGAGCTGCGCGGCTGGACGGCCTTCGCGGGTTCGCAGCTGCGCTACCACCTGCTGGACCGCACGCCCGAGCGCGAACTGCTGCCGCAGGCCCGCGCCTTCGACCTGGCGGTGCTGGCGTGGAGCCCGCTGGCGGCCGGCAAGCTGACCGGCAAGTACCGCCGCGGCGAGTCGGGAAGGCTGACCGCGGAGGGCGAGCAGGGCTCGTCGGGGGCCCGGGAGGACGCGATCGTCACCGCGGTCCTGGAGGTCGCCGAGCAGGGCGGCTGGAGCCCGGCGCAGGTGGCGCTGGCGTGGCTGCGCGGCCGGCCGGGCAACGTCGTCCCGATCGTCGCGGCCACCAAGGAGAGCCAGCTGGCCGACAACCTGGCCTCGGTGGACGTGCGGCTCGACGCCGGCGCCGTGGCGCGGCTGGACGAGGTGAGCGCGGTGCCGCTGGGGTTCCCGCACGAGTTCCTGCGGGAGCCGGGCATCACGCGGAACGTCTACGGCGACCGCTGGCCCGCCATCGACGAGCGCCGCTCCACGTACCGGCGCACGGCGCACGAGGTCCTTTAGGCGCCGGGCCCCGGCGGCCGGCCGCGCCTACCGCCCGCCGGGGGCGCCCGCTTCCCCCCGTTCCGTGCCCGGCTCCTCCGGGGTGAGGGGTTCGGCGTCGCGCCACTCCTCGGTCCGGGTGGGCCGGCCCGAGCGGGTCAGCTCCGCCACTTCCTTCTTCAGCTCGTCGTCCCGCTTGGCGCCGTGCTTGCTGCTTCCCCGGTCCATCGTTCGTGCCTCCTGATGGTCGGCGTGGCTGGAATCCGTCGGGTGCCCGGACTTCTCCCGGCTAAACCGGCTGAACCGGCTGCCTCCCCTCCCCGGAGACCAAGATTTAGTTAGGTTAGGCTAACCTCACTTTCTGCAGGTGAACGTGAGAACCGGGAGCCCTCTATGAGGCTGGGTCCGCTGGCGGTCCGTACGGGAGAGGACCGTCCGGTCCTCCCGGCGCCCGGAGGCGTGCGAAGAGCACGGGCCGCCGACGCACCCGGGCTGTACGCGCTGTCGGAACCCGCCATGGGGACCGGCGCGCTGCGCCGCCGCACCCCGCACGTCTACGCGGCCCGGTTCGCCGAGTTCTTCGTGGCGGAGGACGCCCACGGGGCTCTCGAAGGCTGCGTGGCCCTGCGCACGTTCCCCGGTGCCGGGCCGGCGGCCACCGGACCGGCGGGAGTGCTGCACAACTTCTGTGTGCGTCCCGACCGCCGGCGTCGCGGCGTCGGCTCGCGGCTGCTGACGGCGCTGCTGCTGGACGCCTCCGACCGGTCGGTGACCGAGGTGTTCGCGGCGACGACCGGAGGCGGCGAGGCCTTCCTCCGCAGCGGCTTCCGCGAGACGGACCCCGCGCGGGCGCCGCGCACGTGGGTGGCGGCCCTCGATCCCGCCCGCGGCTCCCGCGTCTTCGCCCGCCCCCTGCCCGGGTCCGCGCTCCCCGAGGAGGGCGCTCCCGTTCAGCCCTGGCCCGCGCGCCACTGCCGCGCGAGCACGTACACGAGGTAGCAGCCGCCCAGGACCCCGGTCAGGACCCCCACGGGAAGCTGCGTGGGGGCCAGCATCCGCTGTGCGGCCAGGTCACCGGCCGTCAGCAGCAGGGCGCCCAGGACGGCCGACGGGGCGAGGCCGGGGCCCGGGGCGCGGGTGAGCCGGCGCACCACCTGGGGCGCCACGAGGGCGACGAACGGTACGGGCCCCGCGACGGCCGTGGCCAGGGCGGTGAGCCCCAGGCCGGCGACGAGCGCCCCGGCCTTGACCCGCTCCACCCGTACGCCCAGCGCCGACGCCGTGTCCTCGCCCATCTCCAGCATGCGCAGCGGCCGGGCCAGGAGCAGGGCCGCGGGGGCGAGGACGGCGAGGGCCGCGGCCATCGTGCTCACGTGCTGCCAGCCGCGGCCGTTGAGGCTGCCGGTGAGCCAGACCTGGGCGCTCTGCGCGTCGGTGAAGGACGCCTTCGCGATCAGGTAGGCGTTGGCCGAGGAGAGCAGTGCGCTCACGCCGATGCCGACGAGGACGAGCCGGAAGGTGGCGGCGCCGCGCTGCCGGGCGAGCAGGTGGACGGCGGCGCCGGTGAGCGCGCAGCCGGTGACCGAACCGGCGGCGACCGAGGCGGTGCCCGCGCCCAGCACGAGGAGGGTGACGAGGGCGCCGGTGGCGGAGCCGACGGTGAAGCCGATGACGTCGGGGCTGCCGAGCGGGTTGCGGGCGACGCTCTGGAAGAGCGCACCGGACAGGCCGAGGGCGGCGCCGACCAGAAGGGCCGTCAGCAACCGCGGCAGCCGCAGCTCCTGGACGATGTACGTGTGCGCGGGGTTGCCGTCGCCGGCGAGGACGCGCAGGACGTCGGGCACGGGGATGGGGAAGTCGCCCGTGGTGAGCGTCCATACGCCGGTGGCGGCCGCCGCCAGGAGCAGGCCGAGGCAGACGGCGGCGGAGCGCGGGTCCCAGCGCACGGAGAGGGCGGGGCGGCCGGGCGGCGACAGGCGCAGGGTGCGCAGGCGCGTCGTCCGCACAGGGGTACCCGGCGGCTGTTCGGCCGGGCGGGGGTGCGCAAGCGGGGTACGGCTGGTCACAGTTCGCTGATCCTCTTGCGGCGGACGAGTGCGATGAACAGGGGCGCCCCGAGGAACGCGGTGACCACTCCGGCCTCCAGCTCCTGCGGGCGCAGCACGACGCGCCCGAGGATGTCGGCGGCGAGCAGCAGCGCGGCGGCGAGGACGGCGCTGTAGGGCAGGACCCAGCGCTGGTCGGGGCCGGCGATCAGCCGCGCGGCGTGCGGCACGGCCAGGCCGACGAAGGCGATCGGGCCGACGGCGGCGGTGGCGGCTCCGCACAGCAGGGTGATGGCGAGCATGGTGGCGAACTGAGTGCGGCCCGGGTGGGCGCCGAGCGCGCGGGCGGTGTCGTCTCCCAGGGCGACGGCGTTCAGCGGCCGGGCCAGCAGTGCGGCCAGCAGCGTGCCCGCGGCGAGGAACGGCAGCACTTGGCGGATCAGGGCGCCGTCCACGCCGCCGAGGGTGCCGATCTGCCAGAACCGGAAGCGGTTGAGGGTGAGCGGGTCGAGCAGGATCAGGCCGTTGACGACCGCGGTGAGGACGGCGGTGACGGCGGTGCCCGCGAGGGCGAGGCGCACGGGGGTGGCCCGGGAGCGGCCGCGGGTGCCCAGCAGGTGGACGGCCGCGGCGGCGAGGGCCGCGCCCAGCAGCGCGCACCACACGTAGGCGTGGAAGCTGCCGAGGTCCAGCAGGGCGGTCGCGGCGGCGACGGCGGCAGCGGCGCCTGCGTTGACGCCGAGGAGGCCCGGGTCGGCGAGCGGGTTGCGCGTGAGCGCCTGCATGAGCGCGCCCGACAGGCCGAGGGCGATGCCGACGCCGATGCCGAGGAGGCTGCGCGGCAGCCGGGAGGTGCGGACGACGATCCAGTCGTCGTTGCCGGGGTCGGGGTGCAGGAGGGCGTGCAGGACGTCGCCGGGCGGGATCGTCTTGGCGCCGATGCCGATGCTCAGCACGCGCGGCGGGCCGGGGGCCGCCCCTCGCCCGCGGCGTGCTGCACGGGGTGGGGGCCGTCGGTGGTGGTGGGAGGGGCGGTGGCGCTCACGCGTGCTCGTGCTCTTCGTCCGCGTGGTGGTCGTGGTTCTCCACGCCGCGCTTCCAGTAACCGTCGATGTCCACCTGCTCCTTGGCCATGCCGAGCTCGCGGCGCAGGTAGCGGCGGATGGGCTTGAGGGTGCCGGCCTCACCGGCGACCCAGGCGTAGCCCAGCCCGCCTGCGGGAAGTTCGGCGTGACGGATGGCCCGTTCCAGCAGGTCGCTCGTGCCGGCCGGGGCGTCCCCGCGGTGCAGCCAGGTCAGGGTGCAGTCGGCGGCGGTGGTGAACTCCTGCTCGTCCTGCGGCCCGGGCACCTCGGCGAAGGCGAGGACGCGTACGCCCGCGGGCAGCATCTCCAGCCAGCGGCCGAGCGCGGGCAGGGCGGTCTCCTCGGCGGCCAGCAGGTACCAGTCGTGGACCATCGGCAGGATCTCGGAGCCGCGGGGGCCGAGGACGCCGAGCCGCATGCCCGGCTCCGCCCGCGCGGCCCAGGCGGAGCCCACGCCGTCGCCGTGCAGGACCATGTCGACGTCCAGTTCCTGCGCCTCGCGGCGGTAGTGACGGACGGTGTAGTCGCGGGTGATGGGCTCCACGGGGGCGTCCATCCAGGTGTCGTTGCGGATGACCGGCTCGACCGGCAGCTCGGCGCCCGGTTCGGCGAAGCAGAGCTTCACGTGGTCGGTCGGCGCCTGCTCGCAGAAGCCCTCCAGCGCGGGGCCGCCGAACGTCACCCGCACGGTGGAGGGGGTGAGCCGGTCGACCCTGCGCACCTCCAGCAGGCGGTACTTGAGGGGGTGGCGGACGATGCGCATGCGCGGCGGGAGCGTCTCAATGGTCATCGATCATCCCAATCTGGCCGGGGTGTGCCGCGGGACCGGCACCGCGTCGCGGTGGCCCCCGCGCGGGCGCGCGAGGGCCACCGGGCTTCACGTGGACGGCCGGAGAGCACCCCCCGAACCGAACTTAGGCAACCCTAACCTAACTCATTGTGTATTGGCCATCGTTCCGGCCACCCGGCCGCCGTCCAGCGCGATCACCCGCGGCAACCGGGCGATGGTGGCCGGCCGGTGCGCGACGACGATGATCGTGCGGTCGCCGCGCATACCGTCCAGGGCGTGCTCCAGCCGGCCCGCCGTCACCGGGTCGATGTCGGCGGTCGCCTCGTCCAGGACGAGCACCGCCGGATCGGCCAGGGCCGCCCTCAGCAGCCCGACGATCTGCCGCTCCCCCGCCGACAGGCGCGAGCCGCGCACGCCCACCTCCGCGTCGAGACCGCCCAGATCGCGGACCCACTCCCGAAGTCCCAGCTCGGCCACGGCCCGTTCCATCTCGGGCCGCCCCGGCGCGCTGTGCACCAGCTCCAGGTTCGCGGCCACCGTGCCCGTCACCATGCGGACCTCCTGCGGCACCAGCACCACGCGCCGGCGCAGCTCCGCCTCCGGGATCTCCCGCAGGTCGACGCCCGCGAAGCGCACCACGCCCCGGTCGGGCGCATACAGGCCGCACAGCAGCTTCGACAGCGTCGTCTTGCCCGAACCGGTCTCGCCGACCACGCCGCTGCGGTCGCCCACCGGGAAGCTCAGCGAGACGCCGTGCAGCACGTCCGTACCGTCGCGGTAGGAGTAGCCGAGGTCCTCGCAGTCGAGTGCGCCGCGCAGGGGAAGCTCGTCGGCGACCCCGTCCGCAGCGGGCTCGTGCGCGGCGGCCCGGTCGGTGGCCGCCAGCAGGTCCAGCAGCCGGGCCAGGCCCGTACGCGCCGTCTGCACCTCGCCCACGAGCTGCGAGATGTCCGAGAACGAGTCGAAGAGGTTACGGCTCGCCAGGACGAAGACGACGACCGTGCCGACGCCCATCGCCCCGCGCGAGACGGACCAGCCGCCCACCAGCAGCAGCACGACCAGGGCGAACCCCTCGATCAGACCGACCAGGTCGATGCGGTTCTCCACCCGGATCGCGCGCCGGGCCGCACCGACGGCCACGGCGTTCTCCCGGTCGAACCGGCGCAGCCAGCCGGGCAGTCCGCGGGCGCTCTGCAGCGCCTCCCGCACCGTCAGGGTCTCGGTGAACGTCGCCGCGACCGTCGCCTCCGCCGCCGCCTTCCCGCCGAACGCGCGCGGCGCGGACCGCTGGAACCAGCGCATCACCAGCAGCGTCAGCGGCACGAAGACGGCCAGTTGCACCAGCGCCAGCTGCCACGAGTAGCCGAAGAGCACGACGAGGGTGAACAGGAGCGTGGCCGTCGCCGAGACCAGCCTGCGCAGGTGCATGCGCACGAAGGAGGCCAGCGCGGCCACCTCGCCCGTCGTGCGGCGCAGCAGGTCGCCGGTGCGGTGCGACTCCAGGAACCGCAGCGGCGCCGCCGCCAGGTTCTCCACGCACTTCTCGCGCAGGCTGCGCACGACGTTCTCGCCGGCCTTCGCCAGGAGCAGTTCGCCGGCGCGGGCGAGGCCCAGCTGGAGCACCGCGAGGAGGACGAGGACCACGGCGGCGGTCAGCAGCCCGCCGCGGTCCCGGTCGAGCAGGGCGTCCGTCGCCCGCCCGATGAGCGGGGCGACGGCCACCAGCGCGGCCGAGTCGGCCAGCCCGACCACGACGGCGACGGCGAGCGCACGCCGGTGCGGGCGCAGATGGGGAGCGGCACGGCGCAGCACGCGCCGCTCGTCGGGCTGCTCGTCGAGCAGAACCGGCTCAGCCACGGGGGCCCTCCGGGGTGGTGACGGGGGTGGGTGCGGTGCCCTTGCCAGGGCGGGCATCGGCGTCGGGGGACGCGGGGACGGCGCGGGAGCCACAGCCGGTGCCGGCATCGGCATCGGCATCGGGAGACGCCGGAACGATGCCGGAGTCACTGACGGTGCCGGCGTCGGCATCGGGGGAAGCCGGGACAGCGCGGGAGTCACTGCCGACGCCGGCATCGGCCTCAGAAGACGCCGGGCGGGGGCCGGTGCCGGTGGTGTTGCCGGAGCGGGATTCCGCGTCGGCGTCGGCGTCGGTATCGCCTGCGGCGGTGCCGGGGCCGGCGTCGGCCGGACGGGCGACGCCGGCGGCGGGGACGGCATCTGCCGGACGGGGGGCGGCGCCCACGCCATGGGCAGAGGTGATGCCGGAGCCGGGCTCGGTATCGGACGGGCGGGGGTTCTTGCCGGTGGAGGCGGCGGTGTCCGCGCGGGGCACGGCCGACAGCGTGACGACGCGGTCGGCCGACTCCAGGACCGCCGCGCGGTGCGTGGCGAAGACGATCGTGCGGCCGTTCGCCCACGTTCGCAGGCGGTCCAGGACCAGCCGTTCGGTGGTCGTGTCCAGCGCGGACGTCGAGTCGTCCAGGATCAGCACCTCCGGCTCGCCGAGCAGCGCGCGGGCGATGGCCAGCCGCTGCACCTGACCGCCCGACAGGGCGGTGCCGCTCTCGCCGAGCTCGGTGTCGTAGCCGTCGGGCATCGCGGCGATCTGGTCGTGGATGCCGGCGGTTTCGCACGCGGTGCGCAGGGCGTCGTCCTGCAGGTCGCGGCCGAGCCGCAGGTTCTCGGCGACCGTGCCGGACAGCAGCAGCGGCCGCTGGGCGACGTACGCGATCCGGCCGCGGATGTCGTCCAGGGCGGCCTTCCGCAGGTCCGTGCCGCCGTAGCGGACGGTGCCCGTGTCCGGGTCGTCGAGCCGGACGGGCAGCCGCAGCAGGGTGCTCTTGCCGGAGCCGGTGGCGCCGCTCACGGCGACGAACTCCCCCGCCCGTACGGTCAGGTCGATCGGCGCGAGGACGGTCACGCCGTCGCGCACCGCGCTGACGCCCGAGAGCTCCAGGTCGCCGCCCGCAGAGAGGGCGACCGGCGCGGCCGGGTCGGTGACGCCGGCTTCGATGGACAGCGCCTCGTCGATGCGGGCGGCGGCCACGTCGGCCTGCCCGCGGGCGAGGAGCCGGTCGACCAGGACCCGGGTGGCGAGGGTGATGCCGGCCATCCAGGACGTGAAGGCGACCAGGCCACCGATGGTCAGCCGCCCGTCGAGGACCGCGAGCCCGCCGAAGCCCACGCCGACGGCCACGGCCATCCGCGGCACGAAGGGGGCGACGGACGCCCAGGAGGCCTCGATCCGGGCCGCCTTGACGGTGCGGTCGGTGACGGCGGCGCTGGCCGCGGCGTGCCGGGCCACGAGCGGCCGGTGACCGCCCGTGCCACGCAGGCCCGTACCGAGCTGGAGGAGGTCGGCGACGGCCTCGGCGCGGACGCCGTGCGCCTCGGCCAGCGCACCGCTGGCCGCCCCGAAGCGGCGCGGGAAGGAGAGGTTGACCCAGATCAGGAACGGCAGCATCCCCAGCGTCACCAGCAGCAGCGACACGTCGAGCACGCCCATGCCGGTCAGGACGCCGGCGAAGGTGGTGGCCAGCACGACCCAGACGGCCAGGCCGTGCACCCACTCGCGCACCATGTCGGTGTCCCGGCCGGCGCGCATGGCCAGGTCGCCGTGGCCCCGGGAGGCGAGCGCGGCCCGGTCGAGACCGGCCAGGTGCCGCAGGAGCCGGGAGCGCAGGTCGGCTCCCACCTTGGCGTCGGCGGAACCGGCCCAGTACTGCCAGCCGTAGAGCCCGGCGAACTGGACGGCGGCGGCGCACAGCGTCGCGGCCGCCCACACCACGAGCGCGTGGGTGTCCTTGGCCGTGACGCCGTCGTCCAGCGCCTTCTGGATGCACCACGGGACCGCGAGGAAGGCGAGCTGCCGGACTCCGGCGGCGGCCATGGCCGCGCCGATCGTGGCCCAGTGCGGCCGCAGGGCGCCGCGCAGCAGGGCGCGGGCCCGTTGCCGCCGTTCGGGCGAGAGGTCCTGCGGGCTCTGCTCTTCTTCCTCCTCCGGGGCGGCCTCCAGGACGGCGTCCGGGGCGGCGTCCGCGGGCGGGGCCTCCTCGGCGGGCGGCGGGCCCGGGGGCTCGTCGGCGGTGCCGGGGTGGTGCTCCGGCCGGGCGTGTTGGGTGCTCACGACGTCAGGTATCCGCTCTCAGCAGGTCGGCTCGGCCGCCGCGGGCGGACCGGGTGGGTGCCCGGTCCGCCCGCGGCGGCGGGTGTTCGGGAGGGGCCGGTCAGGACCGGGCGACGAGGCTCGCCGGGCGCATGTCGGTCCAGTGCGCGTCGACGTAGTCGGTGCAGGCCTGCAGGGAGTCCTCGCCGTGGACGGCGGTCCAGCCGTCGGGGACCTCGGCGAAGGCGGGCCACAGGGAGTGCTGGTTCTCGGCGTTGACGAGAACGAGGTAGCGGGCGTCGTTGTCCTCGAACGGGTTGGTGGTGTTGCTCATGGTGATGTGCTCCTTTGTGCAGTGAGGTGAGAGGGAAGAGAGGGGTCAGGAAGCCGCGGGTGCGGTCTCCCGGAAGCGGGCGGCGAGTTCGGCGACGGTGGGCCCGGCCAGCAGGTCGCCGATGCCCGGACCGGCGTCGCCGGTGCCGAACGCCTCGCGGATGCGGTGCAGCAGCGTCATCGCGAGCAGCGAGTGGCCGCCGAGTTCGAAGAAGCTGTCGTCGACGGTGACCTCGGGCAGCCCGAGCACGTCGGCGAAAACGTCGCACAGCGTCTTCTCCGCCACGTCGCGCGGGGCCCGGCCCGCGCCCCCGGCGGTCATGTCGGCGGAGGTGGGTGCGGGGAGGGCCTTACGGTCGAGCTTGCCGTTGACGGTCAGCGGCAGCGCGTCCAGGACGACGAACGCCGACGGAACCATGTACTCGGGCAAGCTTGAAGCGAGCGAACGGCGAACGGCAGCGACATCGACGCCACTCGCGGCCGCCGGCACGAGGTAGGCCGCCAGGCGCTTGACACCCGGGGTGTCCTCGCGGACGACCACCGCGGCCTGCGCGATCGAGGACAGGCCGGTCAGAGCGTCCTCGATCTCGCCGGGCTCCACACGATAACCGCGGATCTTAACCTGGTCGTCGGCGCGGCCGAGGAAGTCCAGCAGACCGTCGCGGCGCCACCGCACGACGTCACCGGTGCGGTACATGCGGGCGCCCGGCTCGCCGAAGGCCGCACCGAACGGGTCGGCGACGAACCGGCCGGCGGTCAGGCCCGGGCGGTCGAGGTAGCCGCGGGCCAGGCCGACGCCGGACACGTACAGCTCACCGGGGACGCCCACCGGCACCGGCTGCAGCGCGGCGTCCAGGACGTAGGCGCGCGTATTCCGGATGGGGCGGCCGACGGTGGCGGTGTCGCTGTCGAGGGTGCCGCCGCCGAGCGTGTTGATCGTGTACTCGGTCGGACCATACAGGTTGTAGCCCATGAGGCCGGGCGTCTCGCACAGCCGCGTCCACAGCGACTCGGGGACCGCCTCGCCACCGAGGAGGACCAGCACCGGACGGTGACGGCCCTCCTCCAGCAGACCGCACTCCACCAACGCCTGCGCGTACGACGGCGTGACGTTGATGACGTCGACCGCCTGCTCCGCGCAGTAGGCCGCCAGTCCTTCCGCGTCACGGCGCAGCGACTCGTCCAGGACATGGACCTCATGTCCCTCCACGAGCCACAACAACTCCTCCCACGACATGTCGAAGGAGAACGACACGGTGTGCGCGATGCGCAGTCGTCGCCCGTCGGCTGAGGCGACGACGGGGCGGAAGATGGCCTCGCGGTGGTTCAGGAGCATGTTGGTCAGGCCGCGGTAGGGCGTGACCACACCCTTCGGGCGGCCCGTCGAACCCGACGTGAAGATGACGTACGCGGCAGCATCCAGATCCACCCGCGCCTCCACCGGCCCGTCCGGCAGACCCGCCAACTCGGCGACGACCGCAGGGTCGTCCAGCTCCACCCGCGGAACCCCCGCCACGTCCGGCATACGGTCGCGCGCCGTGGAGTCGGTGAGCAAGACGACGGGTTGCGTCTCCTCGACCATGTGCGCGAGGCGGTCGAGCGGGTAGTCCAGCTCCAGCGGCAGGTAAGCGGCACCGGTGCGCAGCACCGCGAACAGCGCCGCCACCATCTCCAGCGAACGCGGCAGACCCAGGGCCACCACCCGCTCCGGACCCGCGCCCCGCGCCAGCAGCAACCGGGCGAAACGGTTCACCCGCGCGTCCAGTTCGGCGAACGACCACACCCGGTCGCCCGCCACCAGGGCGGGGGCCTGCGGCGTGCGAGCCGCCTGCTCCGCGAGCAGGTCCGCCACCGAGGCGTCCGGCAGTTCGTGCTCCGTCCGAACCCACTCCCCCAGGACCGCGTCCCGCTCGCCCTGCGTGAGGACGTCGAGGGCGCCGATGCGGCGGGCCGGGTCCTCGGCCACCTGGGCGAGGAGGGACAGGAGCCGCTCGACGAGGGCTTCGGCGGTGGCGCGGTCGTAGAGGTCGGCCGCGTACTCGAAGGCGATGTCGATCTCCTCCGTGCTCGGGGTCTCCTCGAAGTTGAAGTCGAGCTCGAACTTCACGGAGCCCAGCTCGAACGGGAGGATGCGGCTCTCCAGTCCGAGCAGGCGGCGGGCCTCGCCGTCGCTGTTGCGGTAGCCCAGCATCACCTGGAACAGCGGGTGACGGCCGGGGACGCGCGGCGGGTTGACGGCCTCGACCAGGCTGTCGAAGGGCAGGTCCTGGTGGGCGAAGGCCGCCAGGTCGTGCTCACGGACGCGGCCGAGGAGCTCGGCGAACGTCGGGTCGCCGGACAGGTCGTTGCGCAGCACGAGCGTGTTGACGAAGAAGCCGACGAGTCCGTCGAGCGCGGCATCCGAGCGGCCCGCGACGGGGGCGCCGAGGGGGATGTCGTCGCCGGCGCCGAGCCGGTGGAGCAGAGTGGCGACGGCCGCCTGCAGGACCATGAACGTGGTCGTGCCGGTGGCAGCGGCGGCGGCGCGCAGCCCGCGGTAGACGGTCTGCGGCACGTGGGCGCGTACGGTGTCGCCGCGCAGGCGCGCGGCCGGGGTGCGCGGCCGGTCGGTGGGCAGGGCCGGCTCTTCCGGGATCCCGGCGAGTGCCTGCTTCCAGTACGCGGCCTCGCGGCTGTGCAGGCTCTGCTCGTCCGCGGGATCGCCCAGCAGGTCGCGCTGCCACAGCGCGTAGTCCGCGTACTGGACCGGCAGCGGCTGCCAGGCGGGAGCAGTACTGCGGACACGGCCGGCGTACGCCTCGGTGAGGTCGTCGACGAAGGGCAGCATGGACCACTCGTCGCCGGCGATGTGGTGGAAGAGCAGCACCAGGACGTGGTCCAGGGGGCCGATCTCCAGCACGGTGACGCGCAGGGGCAGTTCGCGGGAGAGGTCGAAGCCGTGCCGGACGGCCGCCTCCACGTCCGCCTCCAGCGCCGCCTCCGTGGTGACGGTGACGTGCAGCGCCTCGGCGGGCTCGGGCGCGTCGAGGATGCGCTGGACGAGGCGGCCCTCGTGCTCGCCGATGACGGTGCGCAGGCTCTCGTGGCGGCCGGTCACGTCGGTCACGGCGAGGCGCAGCGCGGCCGTGTCGAGCCCGCCGGTCACCCGGACGACGAGCGGGACGTTGTACGTGGCGCCCGAGCCGTCGAGTTTCTGCAGGAACCACATGCGGCGCTGGGCGTGCGAGAGGGGCAGCTCGGCCGGGCGCTCGCGGCGTACGAGCGCGGGCCGGCCGGCCGTCTCCGCGGCGGTGCGCTCGGCGAGCGCTGCCGGGGTCGGTGCCTCGAAGAGGTCGCGGATGGCGAGGTCGGTGCCGAGGGCGGTACGGATCCGGCTGACGAGGCGGGTGGCCAGGAGGGAGTGGCCGCCCAGGTCGAGGAAGTGGTCGTCCGGGCCGACGGGCCCGGTCCCGAGCACCTCGCCGAAGAGGGCGCACAGCTGCTCTTCCCGGGAGTTGGCGGGAGCACGGCCCGTGCCCGTGGCTCCGAGGTCGGGTGCGGGGAGGGCTTTGCGGTCGAGCTTGCCGTTGACGGTCAGCGGCAGCGCGTCCAGGACGACGAACGCGGACGGAACCATGTACTCGGGCAGGCTTGAAGCGAGCGAACGGCGAACAGCAGCGACATCGACGCCACTCGCGGCCGCCGGCACGAGGTAGGCCGCCAGGCGCTTGACGCCCGGGCTGTCCTCGCGGACCATCACGGCGGCCTGTGCCACGGCGGGCAGCTGCGCCAGCGCGTCCTCGATCTCGCCGGGCTCGACGCGGTAGCCGCGGATCTTGACCTGGTCGTCGGCGCGCCCGAGGAAGTCCAGCAGACCGTCGCGGCGCCACCGCACGACGTCACCCGTGCGGTACATCCGGCTGCCCGGCTCGCCGAAGGGGTCCGCGACGAAGCGGCTCGCCGACAGGCCCGGGCGGTTCAGATAGCCGCGGGCCAGGCCGACGCCCGACACGTACAGCTCGCCCGGGACGCCGACCGGGACGGGCCGCAGCCACGCGTCCAGCACACGGGCTTGGGTGTTCCGGATGGGACGGCCGACGGTGGCGGTGTCGCTGTCGAGCGTGCCGCCGCCGAGCGTATTGATCGTGTACTCGGTCGGACCGTACAGGTTGTAGCCGATCAGGCCCGGCGTCTCCTTCAGCCGGGTCCACAGCGACTCCGGCACCGCTTCGCCGCCGAGGAGGACCAGGACGGGACGGTGACGGCCCTCCTCCAGCAGACCGCATTCGATGAGCGCCTGTGCGTAGGACGGCGTGACGTTGATGACGTCGACGGCCCGCTCGGCGCAGTAGGCCGCCAGTCCTTCGGCGTCACGGCGCAGGGACTCGTCCAGGACATGGACTTCATGTCCTTCCACGAGCCACAGCAACTCCTCCCACGACATGTCGAAGGAGAACGACACGGTGTGCGCGATGCGCAAGCAGCGGCCGCCGGCCGCCTCCACCACGGGGTTGAAGATGGCCTCGCGGTGGTTGAGCTGCATGTTGGTCAGGCCGCGGTAGGGCGTGACCACACCCTTGGGACGGCCCGTCGAACCCGACGTGAAGATGATGTACGCGGCCGCATCCAGGTCCACCCGCGCCTCCACCGGCCCGTCCGGCAGACCGGCCAGCTCGGCGACGACCGCAGGGTCGTCCAGCTCCACCCGTGGAACCCCCGCCACGTCCGGCATGCGGTCGCGTACGGACGAGTCCGTGAGCAGGACGACGGGTGCGGTCTCCTCGACCATGTGCGCGAGGCGGTCGAGCGGGTAGTCCAGTTCCAGCGGCAGGTAAGCGGCACCGGCGCGCAGCACCGCGAACAGCGCCGCCACCATCTCCAGCGAACGCGGCAGACCCAGAGCCACCACCCTCTCCGGACCCGCACCCCGCGCCAGCAGCAACCGGGCGAAACGATTCACCCGCGCGTTCAGTTCGGCGAACGTCCACACGCGCTCGCCCGCCACCAGTGCCACCGCGTCCGGCACGGCTGCCGCCCGCTCGGCCAGCAGGTCCGCCACGGAGGCGTCCGGCAGCTCGCGCTCCGTGGCGGCCCACTCCCCCAGGACCACGCCGCGCTCCGTGTCCGTCAGCACGTCGAGGTGCCGGACGAGGACGCCGGGGTCCGCGGTGATCTGTTCCAGGAGGGAGAGGAAGCGCTCGGCGTGCTCCTCGACCGTCGTGCGGGTGAAGACGTCGGGGCGGAACTTCCACTCGAAGGTGAGCCGTTCGCCCGGGTTGGCCGCGAAGATCAGCGGGAAGTGGGTGGCGTCCACGTCGGTGACGTCGTCCACGCCGAGGGCCTGTCCGATGCGGTCGCGCTCGTCCTGGTCGACGGGGGTGTTGCGCAGCACCTGGAGCGTGTCGAAGAGCCGGCCCGTTCCGGCGGCGCGCTGGATGGTGCCCAGGCTGAGCTGGTGGTGCGGCAGGAGGGCCGCCTGCTCGCCCTGGAGGCGGGCCAGGTAGGCGGCGACCGTCTCGTGGCGGTCGAGGCGGGCGCGGACCGGGACGGTGTTGAGGAACATGCCGATGGTGCGGTCGATGCCCGTCAGCTCCGCCGGGCGGCCGGAGACGGTGGTGCCGAAGACCACGTCCTGACGTCCCGTCAGTCCGGCCAGGAGGAGGCTCCAGACGCCCGACAGGACGGTGTTGAGGGTCAGGCCGTGGGTCCGGGCGTAGCCGGTGATGCGGGAGCTGAGGCCGGCGGTGAGCTCGGTGACGTGCTCCTCGGGCAGCAGGGCGGCGCGCTCGCGGGCCTGCGGGGCGATGAGCGTGGGCTCGTCGACGCCCGCCAGGGCTTCGCACCAGGCGTCTTCACCTGCAGCGGTGTCCTGGGTGTGCAGCCAGGCGAGGAAGTCGCGGTAGGCCAGGGGCCGGTCGCCGTCCATAGCGTGCTGCGGCAGGGTGCCGGTGGCGACGAGGGCGTGGCAGCAGGCCAGGAGCTCCTGCAGGAACAGGCCGGTGGACCAGCCGTCCCACAGCAGGGTGTGGTGGGTGACGAGGACGTGCTGGCGGCCGTCGGGGGTGAGGACGGAGGACAGGCGCACCAGGGGCGGATCCGCGAGGTCGAAGCGGGTGCGGGCCTCGGCGTCCTGCAGTCGCCGCAGCTCGGCGCCGGCGGCCTCGGGGGCGAGGGCGCGCAGGTCGGTCTCGGTGACGGGGACGGTGGTGCCGGCGGGGATGAACTGGACGGGCCGGTCGAGTCCCTCGTGGAGGAATCCGGCGCGCAGGTTGGGGTGCCGGTCGAGGACGGCGGTCACCGCGGTGCGCAGCGTCTCCACGGGGACGGGGCGGCGCAGGGTGACGACGTCGCGGGAGGTGTAGACGTCGAGGGCGTCCTCGTCGTAAAGAGCCTCGAAGAGCAGGCCCTGCTGGAGCGGGGAGAGCGGCCAGATGTCGGTGGCGCCGGGGGCGGCGGCGCGGACGGCCGCGAGGTCCTGCTCACCGGGCGCGGGCAGTTCGGGGGCGGCCGCCGGGGTGGTGGTGTCGCCGGTGGGCGTACTGTGCCCGGCTCGCTCGGCCAGTCCGGCCGGGGTGCGGGCTTCGAAGACGTCGCGCGGGCTGAGGGTGAGCCCTGCGGCGCGGGCGGCCCCGACGAGGCGGATGGAGACGATGCTGTCGCCGCCGAGGCGGAAGAAGTCGTCGTGGACGCCGGCGCCGGGGAGTTCGAGGACCTCGGCGAAGAGGGCGCACAGCGTGGCTTCGGTCCCGGTGGCAGGTGCGCGGTCGCTGTCGGCCGCGGTGCGCTCGGGGATGTCGTCGGGCAGCGCCTTGCGGTCGATCTTGCCGTTGACGCTCAGGGGGAGCGCGTCGAGGGTCACGAAGGCGGACGGGACCATGTACTCGGGCAGCCGGGCGGCGCAGGCCTCGCGCAGGGCGTCGGGGTCCGCGCCGGCGCCGGGGGCGGGGACGACGTAGGCGACGACGTGCTGGGCGCCGGCCGCGGTGGTGCGGACGAGGACGGCGGTGTGCGCGACGGCCGGGTGGGCGGCGAGGACCGCCTCGATCTCGCCGAGTTCGATGCGGAAGCCGCGGACCTTGACCTGGTCGTCGGTGCGGCCCAGGTACTCGACGGCGCCGTCGGCCCGGCGGCGCACCAGGTCGCCGGTGCGATACATGCGCTCGCCGCTGCCGGAGGGGTCGGCGACGAAGCGCGAGGCGGTCAGACCGGGCCGGCCGAGGTAGCCGCGGGCCAGCTGGACGCCCGCCAGGTACAGCTCACCGGGCACGCCCACCGGGACGGGGCGCAGGGCCGCGTCCAGGACGTGCAGGCGCGTGTTCCACACCGGCCGGCCGATGGGCACGACTCCGGAACCGGGCTCCGTGCGGTGGTACGTAACGTCGACCGCGGCTTCGGTGGGCCCGTACAGGTTGTGCAGCTCGATGTGCGGCCACAGCGCGGCGAACCGGTCCACGGCCGCGGCAGGCAGGGCCTCACCCGAGCAGAAGACCCGGCGGACGCGCCGGAAGGCGCTGCGGATCGCCTCGTCCTGCTCCGCGGCCACGGTGAAGGCCGCGAGCATCGACGGGACGAAGTGCGCGGTCGTGACGGAGGCCCGCCCGGCCAGGGCGGCGAGGTAGTCCGGCTCGCGGTGGCCACCGGGCCGGGCGAGGACCACGGCAGCGCCACTGACCAGCGGCAGGAAGAACTCCCACACCGACACGTCGAAACTCGCCGGGGTCTTCTGCAGGATCCGGTCCCCGGCACCGATCCCGTACGCCTCGCGCATCCAGTCCAGGCGGTTGACGATCGCCTCGTGCGTCACCACCACACCCTTGGGACGGCCCGTCGAGCCGGAGGTGTAGATGACGTACGCGGCATGCTGCGGCCCCGCCGCAACGGGTGCGAAGGCCGGTGCGGGGGTGCGGTGTTCGTCGGCGAGCAGGACGGGCACGTCCTGCAGCCAGGAGAGCCGGGGGCGCTCGGAGCCGGCGGTCAGCACGCATACGGGGGCGGCGTCGTCCACCATTCCCGCGAGGCGCTCGGCGGGGTGGTCGAGGTCCAGCGGCAGGTAGGCGGCGCCGGACTTCAGCACGGCCAGCAGCGACACCATCAGCTCGGCCGACCGCGGCACGGCGACCGCGACGATCCGGTCAGGCCCGGCACCGGCCGCGGCCAGCTCGGCCGCCAGCGCGCCCGCCTGCTCGTCGAGCTGCCTGTACGTCAGCTCGCGGCCTGCGTAGATCACGGCGGTCGCGTCCGGGGTCGCCGCCAGCCGCTCGGCGAACCGCGTGACCAGCGTGCCGCCGGGCACCGCCCGGTCCGTGGCGTTCCACTCCCCCGCCAGCGCCCGGCGCTCTTCGGGGAGCAGCAGGTCGAGCCGGGCCAAGGGCGTCTCGGGGGCGTCGGCGAAGACGGTGAGCAGGTGCAGGAAGCGGTCGGTGATGCGCTCGGCGGCGGCGCGGTCGAAGACGTCCGGGCGGTAGCCGAGCTCCAGACGCAGGGTGTCGCCGGGCAGGACACGCATGGTCAGCGGGTAGTGGGTGGCATCGCGGGCGCCGAGGCCGGTGACCTGAAGACCTCCTGCGGCAGCGGCGGCGCCGAGGATGCCGGAGACGTCGTCGCTGCCGGCGTAGTTCTCCACGACCAGCAGCGTGTCGAAGAGGGGGCCTTCGACGGCGGTCAGGCGCTGGATGCCACCGAGACCGAGGTGCTGGTGGTCCATCAGGGCGGCCTGCTCGGCCTGGACGGCGGCGGCCGTGGCGGCGAGCGTGGCGCCGGGAGCCAGGCGGACGCGGACCGGCAGGGTGTTGATGAACAGGCCGACCATCGTGTCGGCGCCGGGCAGGTCCGCGGGGCGGCCGGAGACGGTGGTGCCGCTGACGACGTCCATGGCGCCGGTGAGGGAGCCCACGAGGACGCCCCACAGCGTGTGCAGGACGTTGCCGAGGGTCAGGCCGCGGGTGCGGGCGGCGACGGTGAGGGCGGCGGTGAGGTCCGGGTCGGCCTCCGCCTCGACGTCCTCCGGTTCGGCGGGGGTGCCGAGGCCGGCGCCGGGCGCGACCGGGTGGGGCTCGGTGAAGCCGTCGAGGGCGGCGGTCCAGGCGCGCCGGGCGGCGTCGGTGTCGCGGCCCGCGAGGAGTTCGAGGTGGTCGCGGTAGGGGCGTACGGGCGGCAGGGCGGCGAGGTCGCCGCGGGAGCCGACGAGGGTGAGCAGCTCGCGGACGAGGATCGGCATGGACCAGCCGTCGAGGAGCAGGTGGTGGCAGGTGACGACGAGCCGGGCGGTGTCCGCGCCGAGCCGCAGCAGGGTCAGCCGCAGCAGCGGCGGCTCGGCGAGGTCGAAGCGGTGGTTCCAGTCCTGCTCCATGGCGGCGCGGACCGCTTCCTCCTGGACCGGCCGGTCGCCGGCGAGCGCGGTGAGGTCGAGCTCGCGGAGCGGGGTGCCGACGTGGCGCTGGACGAACTGGACGGGGTCCTCGCCGTCGTCGTACCAGAAGCCCGCCCGCAGGTTGGCGTGGCGCTGCAGCAGCGCGTCGGTGGCGGCGGCGAGGTCGGCCGTGGCGAGGGGGCCGGCGAGGTCGAGGTGGGACTGGACGACGTAGACGTCGCGCGCGCCGTCGTCGTAGACGGCGTGGAAGAGCAGGCCCTCCTGGAGGGAGGACAGGGGGTAGACGTCCTCGAGCGCGGATCCGGCGCCGGGGTCGTCTGCCGGGGTCAGGTCGGTGGGGTCAGTCATGGTGGCGCTCTCGGTCGGGGAGTCGGCGGGGGTCGGTGCGGGGGTGCGGGAGCCGGTCATCGGCGCCTGCGCAGACGGGATTCCAGGCGGTCGATGCGGGCCTGGTCGAGGGAGACGAGGCGGACGTCGGAGGGCGTGATGCCGCCCGCGCCGGGGCCTTCGGCGTGCCGGGCGAGCGCGTCGAGGGCGTCGAACCAGCGCGTGGCGAGGGCGGCGACCTGCTCCTCGGCGAACAGGGCCTGCGGCCAGCTCCATTCGACGGCCAGCTCGGGTCGGCCGTCGGGGCCGGAGACGACGACGGCGTCGATCTCCAGCGGGTAGGGCGCGGGCATGGCCGCGTCGGGGGCGGCGCCCTCGGCGACGGCGGCCCGCTCGGCGTCCGGGGCGAAGGACCAGTGGCGGGAGCCGGCCGCGTCCGGCCGGCGGTCGGTGCGGCCGCGGTAGTTGAACAGCAGCTGCGAGCCGGGGAGGGCGGCGAGGGCCGGGGCGGTCTGGGCGTTGAGGTGGCGCAGGAGGCCGTACCCGAGGCCGCGGTCGGGGACCGCCCGCAGCTGTTCCTTGACCTGCTTGAGGGCGGCACCGGCCTGCGGCCCGCCGGCCAGGGCGTCGGCGAGGTCGACGGCGCTGACGTCCAGGCGGACGGGGTGGACGGTGGTGAACCAGCCGACGGTGCGCGACAGGTCCGGAGCGAGGCCCGCCGTGTCGCTGCCTCCGCGCCCGTGGCCCTCCAGGTCGATCTGCAGGGCGCCGGTGTACGCGGCGGGCAGGGCGGGGTTGCCGGTGCGGCGCCAGTCGGCGGCGGCCAGGGCGAGGGCGGCGAGGAGCACGTCGTCCACTCCGGCCGAGAAGGCCTGCGGCACGGCGGTCAGCAGCGGCCCGGTGCGCTCGGCGGACAGGGTCCTGCGCAGGGTGCGCAGGCCGGCCGTGGTGTCGCGGCGCGGGTCGGCGGCGGTGCGGGAGAGCGGGGCCTGCGGCCCGGCCAGCGCAGTGCGCCAGTAGGCGGCTTCGGCCGTGCGGTTACGGGTGTGGGCGTGCTGCAGGAGCTGTGCGGCCCAGGCGCGCGGCCCGGTGGCCTCGGGTTCGAGGGCGGGCGGGCGGCCCTCGGCGCGGGCGGCGTAGGCGTCGGCGAGCTCGGGGAGCAGGATGCGCCAGGAGACGCCGTCGACGGCCAGGTGGTGGACGGTCAGGAGCAGCCGTCCGTCGGCCGCGGGGCCCGCGTCGCACCACAGGGCGCGCAGCACGATGCCGGTGTCCGGGTCGAGGGCGGCGGCCGAGGCGTCGGCCTCCTTGGTGAGCAGGTCGTGCAGAGCGGTCGCGTCCAGGCCGGTGATGTCGGCGCGCCGCAGTGTCGCCGGATCGGTGACGGCGGGGGCCTGGGCGGCGGGCAGGACCTCCTGGGTCCACAGGCCGCCGACCCGGTCCAGGCGCAGGCGCAGGGCGGGGTGGTTGCGGGCGAGGTCGGCGAGCGCCTCGCGCAGCGGCCCGGTCCGCAGCCCGGCGGGGACGGTGAGGAGGACGGACTGGTTGAACCGGTCGATGGGGCCGCCGCGTTCGCGCAGCCAGTGGACGACGGGCAGGGGCGGCAGTTCGCCGTCCTGGTCGGCCGCGGGCGCTGCCGGGGCTTCGGCCGGTTCCCGGTCCTCGGGGCGGCCCGCGGCGGCCAGGGCGGCCGGGGTGGGGTGCTGGAAGACGTCCTTGGCGGCGATGGCGAAGCCGGCCTTGCGGGCGGCGCTGACGAGCTGGATGGAGACGATGCTGTCGCCGCCCAGGGCGAAGAAGTTGTCGTCCTCGCCGACCTCGGGCAGGCCCAGGATCCCGGCGAACACCTCGGCCATGGCGGCGGCCGGGCCGCCGGTGTGCCGCACGGGCGCGGCGGCCGGGCGGGTGGTGGTGCGGGCGGGCTGAGGCAGTGCCTTGCGGTCGAGCTTGCCGTTGACGCTCAGCGGCAGCGCGTCCAGCAAGGTGACGGCGGCGGGCACCATGTGCTCGGGCAGCCGCCCGGCGAGGGCGTCGCGCAGCTGCTGCGGTTCGGGGGCGGCGCCCGGTGCGGGCACGGCGTACGCGAGGAGCTGCGGGGTGCCGCCGGGGGCCAGGGGGCGGGCGGCGACGGCTGCCTGGGCGACCTCCGGCAGGGCGCTCAGGGCGGCTTCGACCTCGCCGAGTTCGATGCGGAAGCCGCGGACCTTGACCTGGTCGTCGGTGCGGCCCAGGTACTCCACGGCGCCGTCGGCCCGGCGGCGCACCAGGTCGCCGGTGCGATACATGCGCTCGCCGCTGCCGGAAGGGTCGGCCACGAAGCGCGACGCCGTCAGCCCCGGCCGGCCGAGGTAGCCGCGGGCCAGCTGGACGCCCGCCAGGTACAGCTCGCCGGGCACGCCCACCGGGACGGGGCGCAGGGCCGCGTCCAGGACGTGCAGGCGGGTGTTCCACACCGGCCGCCCGATGGGCACGACGCCGGCACCGGCTTCGGCCCGGTGGTGGGTGACGTCGACGGCGGCTTCGGTGGGCCCGTACAGGTTGTGCAGCTCGATGTGCGGCCACAGCGCGGCGAAACGATCCACGGCCGCGGCAGGCAGAGCCTCACCCGAGCAGAAGACCCGGCGGACCCCCGCGAAACCCTCACGGATCGTCTCGTCCTGCTCCGCGGCGGCAGTGAACGCGGCGAGCATCGACGGGACGAAGTGCGCGGTGGTGATCCCGGAGGCCGCCGCCACCTCGGCAAGATGCTCGGGTTCGCGGTGGCCGCCGGGCCGCGCGAGGACTACGGCCGCGCCGCTGACCAGCGGCAGGAAGAACTCCCACACCGACACGTCGAAGCTCGCCGGGGTCTTCTGCAGGATCCGGTCCCCGGGCTCGATGCCGTACGCCTCACGCATCCAGTCCAGGCGGTTGACGATCGCCTCGTGCGTCACCACCACACCCTTGGGACGGCCCGTCGAGCCGGAGGTGTAGATGACGTACGCGGCATGCCGCGGCCCGGCCGCCGTGGGCACGAAGGCCGGTGCGGCGCCTGCGGTCGTACGGGAGCGGTCGTCGGCGAGGACGACGGGCACACCGTCCAGGTGCGGGAGCCGTCCGCGCTCGGCCTCGACGGTGACCACGCACACCGGTGCGGCGTCCTCGGCCATCGTCGTCAGGCGCTCGGCGGGGTAGTCGAGGTCCAGCGGCAGGTAGGCGGCGCCGGACTTCAGCACGGCCAGCAGCGACACCATCAGCTCGGCCGACCGCGGCACGGCCACGGCGACGATCCGGTCGGGACCGGCACCGGCCGCGGCCAGTTCGGCGGCCAGGACACCTGCCCGCTCGTCGAGCTGACGGTAGGTCAGGGTGCGGCCGGCGTAGACGACGGCGGTGGCGTCCGGCGTGGCGGCCAGGTGCGCGGCGAAGCGGGTGACGAGCGTGCCGGCGGGCACCTCGCGCGCGGTGGCGTTCCACTCCCCCGCCAGGGCCCGGCTCTCGCCCGGGCTCATCAGCTCGACGCGGTCCACGCTCCGGCCGGGCGCGGCGAGGGCCTGGTCCAGCACGTGCAGCAGCCGGTCGGCGAGCAACTCGGCGGTGCCGCGGTCGTACAGGTCCGCGGCGTGGATGACGGTGAGGTCGGTGTGCGCGCCGTCGGCGGACTCGACGAAGGTGAACGCCAGGTCGAAGCGGGCGGCGTGCAGCGGGTCGGGCAGCAGCTCGGTGCGGGCGCCCAGCAGGGCGTCCAAGCCCGCGGCCTCCTTGCGGTGCTGGACCATCACCTGGAACAGCGGGTGGCGGCCCAGTGAGCGCTCGGGGCTGACGATCTCGACCAGGCGGTCGAAGGGCAGGTCCTGGTGGGCGAGCGCGCCGAGCACGCTCTCGCGGGCCCGCTCCACCAGCTGGTCGAAGGTGAGCGCGGCGGCGCCTTCGGGGGCGCTCAGGTCGTGGCGTACGACCAGGGTGTTGACGAAGAAGCCGACGACGTTCTCCACGGCCTCGTCGGCGCGCCCGGCGACGGGGGTGCCGAGGGCGACGTCGGTGCTGCCGGCGAGGGCGCCCAGCAGGAGCGCTCCGGCCGCCTGGGTGACCATGAACGGGGTGACTCCGGTGCGGTGCGCGTAGTCGCGCAGCGCCCGGTGCAGGGCGTCGGGCAGGCGCAGCCGGACGGCGCCGCCGCGTCCGCTCGGCTCGGCCGGGCGCGGGCGGTCGGTGGGCAGGGCCGGCTCGTCGGGCAGCCCGGCGAGGCGCTCGGTCCAGTACGCGGTGAGGCGGCGGGCGCCGGCGGGGTCTGCCAGCAGCTCCTGATGCCAGAGGGTGTGGTCGGCGAACTGCACCGGCAGTGGCGGCCACTCGGGGGCGGTTCCCCGGCGGCGGGCGGCGTAGGCGGTGTCGAGGTCGCGCAGCAGCACCCCTTCGGACCACTCGTCGCCGACGATGTGGTGCAGGGCCACGCACAGGACGTGGGTGGAGGCACCGGAGGTCAGCAGGGTGGCGTGGACGGGCGGTGCGGCGGCGAGGTCGAAGGTGCGGGCGCCTGCCTCGGCGACGGCCTCCTCCAGCCGCTCCGGGGCCACTTCGCGCACCTCGAACGGGACGCCGGCCTCCTCGGGCGTCAGCACCTTCTGCCGGGGGCGGCCGTCGGTTGCGGGGAAGGCGGTGCGCAGCGCCTCGTGGCGGGCGACGACGTCGGCGAAGGCGGCGCGCAGGGCACCGGTGTCGAGGGCGCCGTCGATGCGCAGCGAGCAGGGGATGGTGTAGGCGGTGCCCGGGCCCTGGAGCTGGTGGAGGAACCACAGGCGGGCCTGGGCGGGTGACAGGGGCACCTCCTGCGGGCGGGGCCGGGCGGCGGGGCCCGGCCGGTCGGCGCCGCCGGCGTCGAGGCGGCGGGCGAGGGCCGCGGGCGTCCGCGCCTCGAACAGGTCGCGGACGGTGGTGCGGCGCTGCAGGGCGGTGCGGATGCGGCCGACGAGCCGGGTGGCGAGCAGCGAGTGGCCGCCGAGGGCGAAGAAGTCGTCGTCGGCGCCGACGGAGGGCAGTCCGAGGACGCTCGCGAACGCGCCGCACACCAGGGCCTCGCGCTCGTCGCGCGGGGCGCGCCCGCCGGTGCCGGCCCCGGCGAAGTCGGCGGCGCCGGGCTCGGGCAGGGCCCGGCGGTCGAGCTTGCCGTTGACGTTGAGGGGGAGGCCGTCGAGGACGACGACGGCCGACGGGACCATGTATGCGGGCAGGCGCGCGGCGAGCGCGCTCCGCAGCGCGGCGGGGTCCGCGGAGGCGCCGGGCGCGGGGACGGCGTAGGCGACGAGGCGCTTGACGCCGCCGTCGGCCGCCCGGGCCAGCACGGCCGCTCGGGCGACGCCCTCCAGGTCGTTCAGGGCCGCTTCGACCTCGCCGGTCTCCACGCGGAAGCCGCGGATCTTGACCTGGTCGTCGTCGCGGCCGAGGTAGTCCAGGGTGCCGTCCGCGCGCCACCGGACGACGTCGCCGGTGCGGTACATGCGCTCGCCGCTGCCGGTGAACGGATCGGCGACGAACCGGGAGGCGGTCAGCGCGGGCCGGTTGCCGTAACCGCGGGCCAGGCCGGGGCCGGCGATGTACAGCTCGCCGGGGACGCCGGCCGGGACGGGCCGCAGACGGGCGTCGAGGACGTAGACGCGGGTGTTGGCGATGGGCCGGCCCACGAAAGGGGTGGGGCTGTCGTCCAGTGCGGCGCCGAGCGTGTCGACGGTGTACTCGGTGGGGCCGTAGAAGTTGTGGCCGATGACGCCCGGCGTCTTGCGGATGCGGGTCCACAGGGCTTCGTCGACGGCTTCGCCGCCGAGGAGGAAGAGGACGGGGCGGTGGCCGTCGCCGTCGCCCTCGCCCTCGCCCTCGCCCTCGCCCTCGCCGTCGAGCAGGCCCCATTCGACGAGCTGGCGGCCGAAGGACGGGGTGACGTCGAGGGTGTCGATGCGGTCGGCGCGCAGCCGGGCGGCCAGGGCCTGCGGGTCGCGGCGCAGCTCCTCGTCGTAGACGTGCAGTTCGTGGCCGCAGATGAGCCAGAGCAGCTGCTCCCAGGAGGAGTCGAAGGAGAACGAGGCCGTGTGCGCGGCGCGCAGGCGGCGTCCTCCGGCGGCCTCGACGGCGCGGGCGAAGACGGTGGAGCGGTGGTGGTCGAGCATGTTGACCAGGCCACGGTGCGGCACCTGGACGCCCTTGGGGCGGCCGGTGGAGCCGGAGGTGTGGATGACGTAGGCGAGGTCGCCGGGGGCGGGCCGCCGGGGGGTTGCTGACGCCGCGGCGTTCTCCGTGACGTCCTCCGCGTACAGCGTCGTGAAGCCGTCCCCCGTCAGGGCGGGCAGGCGCCCGGCGGTCGGACGGGTGGTCAGGACCGCGAGGGGGGCGGCGTCCTCCAGCATCAGGGCGACGCGCTCGGCCGGGTGGTCCAGGTCCACGGGCAGGTAGGCGGCGCCGGACTTGAGCGTGCCGAGGACGGCGGCGACGAGCTCCGCCGAGCGGGGCAGGGCCAGGGCCACGACGGTGTCCGGGCCCGCGCCGAGGGCGGCGAGGCAGCGGGCGAACGCGTCGGCGCGGGCGTCGAGTTCGGCGTACGTACGGCGCTCGTCGCCGCAGACGACGGCGGTCTCGCCGGGGGTCGCGGCCGCCTGAGCCTCGAAGGCGTCGACGACGGTGCCCTCGGGCACGTCGCGGGCGGTGGCGTTCCAGGCCCGCAGGAGGGTGCGGCGCTCGTCCGGGGCGAGGACGTCGAGGGAGCCGACGGTGGCCCCTGGGTGCTCCGCCATGGCGGCGAGCAGGCGCAGCAGGCGCCGTCCGAGGTCGGCGGCCCGGTCGGCGGTGAAGGCGTCGGGTCGGTACTCGACGGTGATGCGCGGCGCGTCGCCGGGGAGGGTGAGGACGGTCAGCGGGTAGTGGGTGGCGCCGCGGTTGCCGATGCCGGTGACGCGCAGGCGGCCCGGGCGGCCCGCCGGGTCGGCGGCGGTGAGCTCGTCGGGGTCGACGGGGTAGTTCTCGAAGACGAGCAGGGTGTCGAAGAGCGTGCCGAGCCCGGCCCGCGCCTGGATTCCGGCGAGGCCCGCGTACTGGTGGTCGAGCAGGCGCGACTGCTGCTCCTGGAGGCGGGCGAGCGCGGCGGCGACGGTCTCGTCCTCGTCCAGGGCGAAGCGGACAGGGACGGTGTTGCTGAACAGGCCGACGATCGACTCGACGCCGGGCACGTCGGCGGGGCGGCCGGAGACGGTCGCGCCGAAGACGACGTCCGTGCGGCCGGTGAGGCGGCTCAGCAGGACGGCCCAGGCGCCTTGTACGAGGGTGTTGAGGGTCAGGCCGTGGCTGCGGGCGAGCGCGGTCAGCGCGGTGGCCGTCTCCGCGGGAAGCGGCAGGTCCACCTCGCCGGCGCGGGCGCCGGGCTCCCCGCCGGCCTCGGAGGCGAGGGTTTCGGCGAGCAGGGTGGGCGCGGTCAGGCCGTCCAGGGCCTCGGCCCAGGCGTCGGCGTGCGCCGCGTCGTCCTGCTCCGCCAGCCAGGCGAGGTGGTCGGCGTAGGAGGCGGCGGGCGGCAGGGCGGAGGCGTCGCCGCCCGCGGCGTAGGCGCTGATGATCTCGCGCAGCATGACGGGCGTGGACCAGCCGTCCATCACGATGTGGTGGCGGGTCAGGACGAGGCGGTGGCGCTCGTCGCCCGTGCGCAGCAGGGCGCAGCGCAGCAGGGGCGGCCGGGTGAGGTCGAAGGGCGCGGTGGCCTCGGTGGTCTCGACGGCGTCCACGGCGGCGGCGAGGGCGTCGGCCGGGGTGCCGGTGAGGTCGTGCACGGTCCACGGGACGGCGGCCTGCGCGGCGACGGTCTGCAGCGGGCGGTCGGCGCTGGTGTGGTCGAAGCCGGCGCGCAGGGCCGGGTGGCGCGCCACGACGGCGTCGACGGCGCGCCGCAGGGCGGTCTCGTCCAGCGGGCCGGTGAGGTCCAGGCCGGTGACCGAGGTGTACAGGTCGTCGGCGGCGGTCTCGTAGAGGGAGTGGAAGAGGAGCCCGTCCTGGAGCGGGGAGAGCGGCAGGACGTCCTCGGTGCCGGGGCGGGCGGCCAGGACGCGGTCGAGGGCGTCCTGGCCGATGCCGGCGAGCGGCACGTCGGAGGGGGTGAGCCCGCCGGCGCCGGGGCGGGCGGCGTAGGCGGTCAGGGCGTCCAGGGCGCGGAACCAGCGGTCGGCGACATCGCGTACGGCGTCCTCGGTGAGCACGCCCTCGGGCCAGGTCAGGACGGCGGTCAGCTCGGGGCCCGCGGGCCGGTCGTGGACGAACGCGCCGATCTCCAGGGCGTGGAGGGCGGGCAGGGCGGGGTCGGCGCTCGCGGCGAACGCGTCGCCCGCGGGGCTCCAGGGGGTGTCGTCGGCGGTGAACCGGCCGAGGTAGTTGAAGAGCAGCTGCGGGGCGGGGTACGCGGCGAGCGCGGTGCGCGCGGCGGGGTCGAGGTGGCGCAGCAGGCCGTAGCCGGTGCCGTCGTCGGGCAGCGCGCGCAGCTGCTCCTTGACCAGGGCCAGGGCCCGTCCTGCGGCCTCGCCGCCCGCGGCGGCGTCGGCGAGGTCGATGCCGTCGAGGCTCAGGCGCACGGGGAACTCGCTGGTGAGCCAGCCGACGGTACGGGCGGTGTCCGCGCCGGGCACGAGGTGGTCCTGGCGGCCGTGGCCCTCCAGGCGGATCAGCAGGTCGCGCTGCCGGCCGGCGAACGCGAGGGCCAGTCCGGTGAGCAGTACGTGGTCGACGCCCGCGCGGCGGGTGGCGGGCACGCGGTCGAGGAGCGGCGCGGTGCGCTCGGCGGGGAGGGTGAGGCGGAGGGTGCGGCCGGTGCCGACGGTGTCCCGGGCCGGGTCGACGGCCCGCCGCCCGAGCAGGGGCCCGGCGCCCGGAGCGAGGATCTCCTGCCACAGCGGCAGCTGGGCGCGGACGGCGTCACTGGTGGCGGCGGCGTTCAGGCCGCGGGCCCAGCGGCGCAGCGGGGTGCTCGCGGGGGCCGGTTCGCGCCCTTCGTAGGCGTCGCGCAGGTCGGGCAGCAGGATGCGCCACGAGACGCCGTCCACGGCGAGGTGATGCACGGCGAGCACGAGCCGCCCGGGCCCGTCCGGCCCCAGGTCGCACCAGGTGGCGGCGAGGACGACCCCGGCGGCCGGGTCGAGCCGGTCGGCGGCGGCGTCCCGCTCCCGGCGCAGGGCGTCGTCGATGCCGTCGGCGGGCGTGCCGGCGAGATCGACACGGTGGAGAACGACATCGGGGAGCGAGCCGTGGGGCAGGATCTCGGTGCCCCAGTCCCCGGCGCCGGGGACGCCGGCCGTTCCGCCATGACCACAGGAGCCGAAGCCGCGGGCCGCGCCCGGCGGCGGCACGGCGGCGGAGGGGCTGCCGAAGACACCGTTGGCCCCCTCAGCACCGGCCGAGGGGCCTCCGTCGACGCCGCCGTAGCCGCCGGAGTCGCGGCCACGGGCCGCGCCCGGCTGCGGCCCGGCGCCGGAGCGGCGGCGGGAGACGCTGCCGAAGGCACCGGCGGCCGACCCGGCCTCGCCCTCGGCGACCGGCGAGCCGGAGCCACGGACATCACAGCCACCGCCGACCCCCTCGGCACCGGCCGGGGAACCCCCGTCGATACCGCCGTAGCCACCGGAGCCCCCGCTGCCCATGCCGGCGGAGCCCAGGTCACGGGCAGCACCCGGCAGCGCCGGTGCCGGCAGCGGCACGGCGGTGGGGCGGCTGCGGGCGGCGCTGCCCAAAGCGTCGGCGGCCCCCTCAGCACCGGCCGAGGGGCCTCCGTCGACGCCGCCGTAGCCGCCGGAGTCGCGGTTCCCTGCGGCGGGTGTTGCTTCTCCGTCGGTGAAGGCCGACGAGGCGTGGCGGCGGTCGGCCCGGGCCGCGCCCGTTCCTTCGGCTCCCTCGGCGCCGCCCGGTACCAGCCGCAGCCGCAGGGCGTCGTGGCGCTGCGTCAGGGCGTTGAGGGCCGTGGCGAGGCGCTGCGGGTCGAGGTCGGCCGGGACCGTGACGACCGTCGTCTGGGCGAAGCGGCGGATCGGTCCGCCGCGGGCGCGCAGCCACTCCGTGATGGGGGTCGGCGGCATCGGGCCGGTCGCGTCCTCGCGCAGGTCGGCGGGGGTGGCGGCGCCGTCGAGCCGCTCGGCGACGGCCGCCACCGCGGCGACCGTCTTGCGCTCGAAGACCACGCGGGGAGTAAGGCCCCAGCCCGCCCGGCGGGCGCGGCTGCCCAGTTGGATGGCGGAGATGCTGTCGCCGCCGAGGGAGAAGAAGTTGTCGTCGGCGCCGACGGCGTCCAGGCCGAGGATCTCGGCGACGAGCCCGGCGATCACCCGCTCGGCCTCGGTGCGCGGCGGGCGCGCAGCCGCCGCCGAGGCGGGGGCGGGCTCCGGCAGGGCCTTGCGGTCGAGCTTGCCGTTGAGGCTCAGGGGGAGGGAGTCCAGGAGCATCACCACGGGGGGCACCATGTGCTCGGGCAGCGTGGTGGCCAGGCCCGTCCTCAGGATCTCCGGGTCGAGGGCGGCCCCCGCGGCGGGGACCGCGTAGCCGACGAGGCGGCGCGCGCCGCCGGACGCCGGTTCGCGGGCGGTGACGGCGGCCTGGGCGACGCCGGGCAGCGCCTCCAGGGCCGCCTCGATCTCGCCGAGTTCGATACGGAAGCCGCGGACCTTGACCTGGTCGTCGGTGCGGCCGAGGTATTCGACGACGCCGCCGGGCGCCCACCGGACGAGGTCGCCGGTGCGGTACATGCGCTCGCCGCCGCTGCCATAGGGGTCGGCGACGAAGCGGGAGGCGGTCAGCCCGGGCCGGCCGAGGTAGCCGCGGGCGAGCTGGTCGCCTGCCAGGTACAGCTCGCCGGGGACGCCGACCGGCACCGGCCGCAGCGCCGCGTCCAGGACGTACAGGCGCGTGTTCCACACCGGCCGGCCGATGGGCACGACGCCGGAACGGGCCTCGGTGCGGTGGTAGGTGACGTCGACGGCGGCCTCGGTGGGGCCGTAGAGGTTGTGCAGGGGCACGTCGGGCAGCGCGGCGTACCAGCGGTCGACGACGTCGCCGGGCAGCGCCTCGCCGGAGCAGAAGACCCGCCGCAGCCCCCCGCAGGCCGCGGCCGCGGCGGGCTCCTCCAGGAAGGCGCGGAGCATCGACGGGACGAAGTGCAGGGTGGTGACGTGCCGGTCGGCGATGAGCCGGGCCAGGTAGGCGGGGTCCTTGTGGCCTTCGGGGCGGGCGAGAACGACGGTGGCGCCCTCGCACAGGGCCCAGAAGAACTCCCAGACGGAGACGTCGAAGCTGGCGGGGGTCTTCTGCAGGACGCGGTCGTCGCGGCGCAGCCGGTAGGCGTGCTGCATCCAGGCGAGCCGGTTGACGATGGCGCGGTGGGTGACGACGACGCCCTTGGGGCGGCCGGTGGAGCCGGAGGTGTAGATGACGTAGGCGGCGTCGTCCGGCCCGGGGGCGGTGACGCCGGTGCCGGTGCCGGTGCCGGTGCCGGGGGCCGTGACGCCGGCGCCGGTGGCGCCCTCGGCCGCGTCGTCGGAGGTGTCGCCCAGCAGCAGTGCGGCCTCGCAGGCGGCCCGCGGGAGGCGGTCGAGGACGGCGGGGACGGTGACGACGCGGACCGGGCCCGCGTCCTCGACCATCGCGGCGAGCCGCTCGGCGGGGTAGTCGGTGTCCAGCGGCAGGTAGGCGGCGCCGGACTTCAGGACGCCGAGGAGGGCGACCATCAGCTCGGCCGAGCGCGGCACGGCCACGGCGACGACGGTGCCGCGGCCCGCGCCGGCGGCGGTGAGCGTACGGGCCAGGGCGTCGGCCCTCGCGTCGAGTTCGCCGTAGCCGAGCTCCTCGTCCTCGAAGACGACGGCGGTGGCTCCGGGGGTGGCGGCGGCCCGCCCGGCGATGAGCGAGGGCAGCGTGGCCGGGGGGACGGCGCGGCGGGTGGCGTTCCAGGTGTGCAGGACGTCCTCGTACTCGCCGTCGGCGAGGAGCCGGGCCCGGGCGAGGGTGAGGGAGGGGTCGGCGGCGAGGCGTCCCATGAGGTCGGTGCAGCGCTCGGCGTGCGCGGCGAGGGCGGCGGCGTCGTAGAGCGCGGGGTTGGCGTCGAACTCCAGGTGGAGGACGTCGTCGGGGCTCTTGCTGACCGACACCGACAGGTCCTCGACGGGCCCGGAGGCGAGGTTGACGGTGTGTCCGGGGACGCCGGCGAAGTCCAGGTCGAGGTCGAAGGGCTTGAGGTTGAGCATCGGCCCGTGCAGGCGCTCGTCGCTGCCGACGAGGCCGAGGTCGCGCCGGATGTCCTCGCCGCGGTAGTGCTGGTGGCGGCGGGCGTCCTTGAGTTCGCCCGCGGCGCGCCGGATCAGGTCCGGGAGGGTGTCGGAGCCCTCGACGGCGAGGCGGACGGGCAGCACGTTGACGGCCATGCCCGGCACCCGCATGGTGCCCGGCGCGCTGCGGGCCATGAAGTGCATGCCGAGGACGGCGTCGGTGGTGCCGGTCATCCGGTGCAGGTAGGCGGCGACGGCGGCGGTGGCGGCCTCCGCCCAGGTGCCGCGGACGGCGGCCGCGCAGTCCAGGACGGCGGCGGACCGCTCGGCCCCGAGGCCGGTGCGGTACCGCAGGGACGTCCGGGAGGCCTGCGCGGTCTGCTCGGTCAGGCCGGTGACGCGGGGGCGCCCGGCGTGCCGGGCGGTCCAGTAGGCGCGGTCGGCGGCTGGCTTGCCGGAGGCGAGGTAGGCGGCGTCGGCGGCGGCCAGCAGGGCCACCGGTTCGAACGGGGAGACGGGCACGTCCTCGCCGCGGACGAGCGCGGTGTAGACGGCGGCGACGCGCCGGGTGAACAGGGCGACGCTGTAGCCGTCGACGACGAGGTGGTGGAAGTACTGGAACCACAGGTGGTGGTCGGGGGCGACGGTCACCAGCAGCGATCCGGTCAGAGCCGGAGCCGCCGCGCAATCGTCGGCCGGCTCCAGGCGCGGCGGGCAGGCGAGCTGGTCGCGCACGAGCTCCACGGCCGCCTCGACCGGGGAGGCCGCGCCGGTGGTGTCGAGGCGGGGCAGATGCCAGGCGGCGGCGTCGAAGGGCACCGGGAGCGCGACGGTGCGGCCGTCGCGCTCGGCGAGGCGGATGTGCAGGCCGTCGGCCTCGGCGAGGGTCAGACGCAAGGCCTCCTCCAGGGCGGCGGTGTCGACCGCGCCCCGGAGTTCCACGTACTGGCCGACGTTGTAGCCGGGGTTGTCCGGGTCGATCCGCTGTGCCGCCAGCACTCCCTCCTGGGCTCGCGTGAGCTCCAGGAACCGTCCTGCGTCGCTGGTCACCTCTGACATGCCGGCCTTCCGGGTCGTTCGTGGTACGGGGAGGTTGGGGGTGGGTGTGGTGGTACGGGAG
>NZ_JBPQTS010000049.1:0-41559 GCF_051386455.1 Streptomyces sp. URMC 124 | reverse complement strand
GTCTTCCCGGCGCCGGCCGGGCCGATGAGGAGCACGGCCACGAGCGCGTGGGCGGGATCGACGGGCTGTGCGGCGGGGACCGACGGAAGGGGTGGTACGGGCTGGGGCCCCACCGGCGGACCGGCCGGAGGGTGGCCCGGCGGGTGGCCGTTCAGCCGGCTGCCCGGCCCCTGCCCAGGGGGCGGTGGCAGCGGCGCTCCCACTGCGTGCTGCATCCGGTGGCACTCCGTCTCGTGCGGGCGACTGGCGCGTGGTGAAGGGCCGCGAGGCCGGCCAGGAGGGGAGAGTACCGGAGAGTACCGGGCCCGCCCCCTTGCCCCGGCCGCCGTGGGGTGAACGGCCGGGGAAGGCGGGAAGTGCCCGAAGTGGGCGGTATGGACCGGGAACCGGGCCCGTACGCCCGGCCGCGGCGTCAGCCGGCCGAGACCGGGAGTTCCTCGGCCAGGGCCCGCAGCGCGAGCCGGTAGGAGCCGATGCCGAAGCCCGCGACGGTGCCGCTGGCGACGGCCGCGATCACGGAGGTGTGCCGGAACTCCTCCCGGGCGTACGGGTTGGAGATGTGCACCTCGATGAGCGGCGCGGTGCGCTGGGCGGCCGCGTCGCGCATGGCATACGAATAGTGCGTGAACGCACCGGGGTTGATGACCACGGGGACCGACCCGTCGGCGGCCTCGTGCAGCCAGCGGACGAGCTCGCCCTCGTCGTTGGTCTCGCGCACCTCGACGGCGAAGCCGAGCTCCGCGCCGAGCCGGGCGCACTCCTCGACCAGGCCCTTGTAGGACGTCGAACCGTAGACGTCGGGCTCGCGGGAGCCGAGACGGCCGAGGTTGGGGCCGTTGAGGACGAGGACCTTGCGGAGATCGCTCATGCCGCTCACGCCGCTCACGCCGCGATCTCGGCGTGTGCGGCCAGCAGCATCGCCGGGTCCGGGCCCTCCAGGATCGTCGGCTTGGCCAGACCGTCCAGGACGATGAAGCGCAGCAGGTCGCCGCGGGACTTCTTGTCGACCTTCATGGTCTCCACCAGCCTGGGCCACTGGTCGCCCCGGTAGGTGACGGGCAGGCCCACGGACGTCAGGATCGCCCGGTGCCGGTCGGCCGTCGCGTCGTCGAGGCGGCCGGCGATGCGGCCGAGCTCGGCGGCGAAGACCATGCCCACGGCGACCGCCGCGCCGTGGCGCCAGTTGTAGCGCTCGTTCTTCTCGATGGCGTGGGCGAGGGTGTGGCCGTAGTTGAGGATCTCGCGCCGGCCGGACTCCTTGAGGTCGCCGGAGACGACCTCCGCCTTGACCCGGATCGAGCGCTCGATGAGCTCGGCGGTGTGGGGCCCGGAGGGGGTGCGGGCGGCCTCGGGGTCCGCCTCGATCAGGTCGAGGATGGCCGGGTCGGCGATGAAGCCGGCCTTGATGATCTCGGCGAGACCGCTGACGTAGTCGTTGACCGGCAGCGACTCCAGCGCGGCCAGGTCGCACAGCACGCCGGCCGGCGGGTGGAAGGCGCCGACGAGGTTCTTGCCCTCGGCGGTGTTGATGCCGGTCTTGCCACCGACGGCGGCGTCGACCATGCCCAGCACCGTGGTGGGCACCGCGATCCAGCGCACGCCGCGCAGCCACGTCGCCGCGACGAAGCCGGCGAGGTCCGTGGTGGCGCCGCCGCCCACGCCGACGATGACGTCGGTGCGGGTGAAGTTGGTCTGGCCCAGCGCCTTCCAGCAGTAGGCCGCGACCTCGACGGTCTTGGACTCCTCCGCGTTGGGCAGCTGGATCGCGATGGCCTCGTAGCCCTGCGCGGCCAGGTCCTGGCGGACGGCCTCACCGGTCTCGGCGAGGGCCTCGGGGTGGAGCACGGCGACCCGCTTGGCCTTGGTGCCGATGAGGCCGGGCAGCTCGCCCAGCAGCTGTCGCCCGACCAGGACCTCGTACGGGTCGGTGCCCGCGCTGCCGGCGACCTGGATGCGGGTGGGGGCGTCGGTCATGCGTTCCTCACTGCGTGGTGTCCTGTGTTCGGTCGCCCGGCTGCGGTGCCAGGCCGAGGGCCGCCAGCACCGCGTCGGCGACCTCGTCCGGCGTGCGGCCGCCGGTGGCGACGGTGGCCCGGGCGACCTCCGTGTAGAGCGGGCGGCGGGCCTCCATCAGCTCGCGCCAGCGCTGCCGCGGGTTGACCGCGAGCAGCGGGCGCGGGGCGTCGAGGCCGACGCGCCGTACGGCGTCGGCCAGCTCGACGTCGAGGAAGACCACCGGCAGCCCCGCGAGGAGGGCACGGGTCCCGTCGTCCATGATCGCGCCGCCGCCGAGGGCGAGCACGCCCGGGTGCCCGGCGACGGCGGCGCGCACGGCCTGCCGCTCCAGCTCGCGGAAGTGCGGCTCGCCCTCGTCGATGAAGATCTCCGGGATGGGCTTGCCGGCGGTCCGCTCGATGTCCGCGTCGGTGTCGCGGTAGCCGGTGCCCAGCCGCTGGGCGAGCAGGGCGCCGATGGTGGACTTGCCGGCGCCCGGCGGGCCCACCAGCACGACGAGGGGCGTGGTCACTTGATGGCCAGGTTCTCGAGGTAGCCCTGGACGTTGCGGCGGGTCTCCGCGACGTTGTCGCCGCCGAACTTCTCCGCCACGGCGTCGGCCAGGACGAGGGCGACCATCGCCTCGGCCACGATGCCGGCCGCCGGGACCGCACAGACGTCGGAGCGCTGGTGGTGGGCCTGGGCCGCCTCGCCGGTGGTGACGTCGACCGTGCGCAGGGCGCGCGGCACGGTGGCGATCGGCTTCATCGCCGCGCGGACGCGCAGCAGCTCGCCCGTGGACAGGCCGCCCTCGGTGCCGCCGGAGCGGCCGGAGGTGCGGCGGATGCCGTCCTCGGTGGAGACGATCTCGTCGTGGGCCTTCGAGCCCGGCACCCGGGCCAGCTCGAAGCCGTCGCCGACCTCGACGCCCTTGATGGCCTGAATGCCCATCAGGGCGGCGGCCAGGCGGGCGTCCAGGCGGCGGTCCCAGTGCACGTGCGAGCCCAGACCGACGGGGACGCCGTAGGCCAGGACCTCGACCACGCCACCGAGGGTGTCGCCGTCCTTGTGGGCCTGGTCGATCTCCGCGACCATCGCCTTGCTCGCCGCCTCGTCCAGGCAGCGCACCGGGTCGGCGTCCAGCTTCTCCACGTCCGACGGCTTCGGGTAGACACCCAGCGGAGCCTTGGCCGCCGCCAGCTCGATGACGTGGGAGACGATCTCGATGCCCGCGGTCTCCTTCAGGTAGGAGCGGGCGACGGCGCCGAGCGCGACGCGGGCGGCCGTCTCACGCGCGGAGGCGCGCTCCAGGATCGGGCGCGCCTCGTCGATCCCGTACTTCTGCATGCCCGCCAGATCGGCGTGGCCCGGACGGGGACGGGTCAGCGGCGCGTTGCGCGCCATCGACGCCAGCTCCTGCGGATCCACCGGATCGGCCGCCATGACCTTCTCCCACTTCGGCCACTCGGTGTTGCCCACCATGACCGCGACCGGGGAACCCATCGTCAGTCCGTGACGCACACCTCCGAGGAAGGTGACCTCGTCCCGCTCGAACTTCATGCGCGCGCCACGGCCATAACCGAGCCGCCGCCGGGCCAGGTGGTCCGCCACCATCTCCGTGGTGACCGGGACACCGGCGGGCAGACCCTCCAGCGTCGCCACGAGTGCCGGACCATGCGACTCACCGGCAGTCAGCCAGCGCAACCTGCTCAACGGGACTCCTCTTGCTCGCGCGCCTCGGATCTTGCGGCGTCCGGGTGCGCGGCCCCGGCCCGCCACTCCTGATCCTCCCATGCCGCGGGGGCCGGACCGGCCTCCGGTCCGCGTTGGGGAAGGGACTGCGTCAGGTTCCGGTCAGGAGCGGGGCGGGTTTCCGCCGGCTTCCCGCCGGCTTTCCGCCGGCTTTCCTCAGCCGCGGGCGGCGAGGGCGGCCTCGCCGGCGGCGCGCATGGCGGCCAGCGGGCCCCGGGAGCAGCCGGTCATCCGCTCGACCTGGAGCACCGCCTGGTGGACCAGCAGGTCCAGCCCGCCGAGGACCGCGCCGCCGCGCGCCGACCAGGCCGCGGCCAGCGGAGTGGGCCAGGGCTCGTAGAGCACGTCGAAGAGGGCGCCGGGGCGCTCGGGGACGGCACCGGCGAGCGCGTCGGTCGCCCCGGCCGGGGTGGTGGCGATGACGAGCGGGGCGGCCAGGGCCTCGGCGGCGCGCGACCAGTCCGCGGTGCGGACGGCCACGCCGAGCCGCTCGCCCCACTCGCGCATCTCGGCGGCGCGGGCCTCGCTGCGGACGTAGACGATGACCTCGCCGCTGCAGATGCCGGCCAGGGCCGCGAGGGCCGAGGAGGCGGTGGCGCCCGCGCCCAGCACCGCGGCGGAGGCGGTCCGCGTCACCCCGCGCTCGCGCAGGGCCGCGGCGATGCCGGGGATGTCGGTGTTGTCGCCGAGACGGCGTCCGTCCTCCGTGAAGACCACGGTGTTGACGGCCTCGACGGAGGCGGCCGTGTCACTGACCTCGTCGAGCAGCGGGATCACCGCCCGCTTGAGCGGCATGGTCAGGGACAGCCCCGCCCAGCTGCCGTCCAGCCCGCCGAGGAAGCCGGGCAGCGCGGCCTCGTCCACCTCGAAGCGGTCGTAGGTCCACTCCCCCAGGCCCAGCTCCGCGTACGCGGCGCGGTGCAGGACCGGGGAGAGCGAGTGGGCGATCGGCGATCCGAGCACCGCCGCACGCCGGCGGTGCTCCTGCGACTGGCTCATCACGGCTTCCGGCTCTTGTTGAACTCGTCCACGAGCTTCTGGTGCTCCTGCAGGTTCTTGGTGAACGTCGTCTTCTCGTTGATCGAGACGAAGTAGTACCAGTCGCCCGGCTCGGGATCCATCGCGGCCTTCAGCGCCTGTTCGCCCGGGTTGCCGATGGGGCCGGGGGGCAGGCCCTTGTAGAAGTACGTGTTGTACGGGTTGTCCAGGGCCCGCAGCTGCTTGGGGCTGAGGTCCAGCTTGCTCTGGTTCTTCACGTAGTTGTACGTCGAGTCGAACTCCAGCTTGCCGTTCGTCTCGGTGTTGGTGGGCTTGAGGCGGTTGTAGATGACCCGCGACATCTTGCGGAAGTCGTCGTGCGTCATGCCCTCGGCGTTGACCAGGCTGGCCACGGTGATCAGCTGCAGCGGGGACTTCAGGCCCAGCTCCCGGGCCTTGCCCTCCAGGTCCTGCTTGGCGTAGTTCTCCTTGGCCCGCGCGACCATCTGCTTGAGGATGGTCTCCGGCTTGGTGCCCTTGCCCGCGCTGTACTGCGAGGGGAAGAGGAAGCCCTCCAGCGGGTCCTTGATCTTGGGGTCGGTGTTCGCCCACTCGGGCAGCCCGAGGTCCTTCACCTGGCTCTTGGCGATGCCCTGGGTCGTGCCCGCCGCCAGCCCGAGCTTCTCGTCGATCGCACCGTAGATCTGGACGGCACGGCGGCCCTCGGCGATGGTCAGAAAGTTGGCCGCGTTGGTCATCATCTGGACCGCCGCGGCGCCGGACATCTCCTTGCGCAGGGTGTACGTGCCGGCCTGGATGGCCCCGCCCTTGGGGTTCTTGCCCGCGGCCTCGGTGAAGGCGCCGACGCTCTTGACGACGCCGGCCTCCTGCAGCACCTGGCCCATCTTGGTGAGGCTCGCCTTTTGGGGGATCTCGACCTTGACCTCGCCGGAGCCCTCGCCCGAGTAGTCGGGGGCGGCGGCGAAGTGCGTCTGCCAGTAGTCGTAGGCGAAGTAGCCGCCCCCGCCCACGACGCCGAGCAGGGCCACGGCGACCACCAGGCAGGCGGTGCCGCTGCGGCGCTTGTTCTTCTTGGGCTTCTTGCCCTTGCCGCGCCGGTCGCGGCCGCGGGAGCGCTCCTCGCGGGGCTCGTCGTCCTCGGCCTCGTCGCCGGCGGCGGGCTCGTCGTCCCGCTCGCCCGGGCGTGCCGTGGCGGGGGGCAGGTCGTCGAAGAGGGAGATCTTCTCCTCGTCGGGCTCGGACCACTCCTGCTGCGGCTGGTAGGCCTGGTGCTGCGGCTGCTGCTGCGCCGGGTGGGCCTGCTGCTGGGGCACCTGGGGCTGCTGATGCCCCTGCTGGCCGTGCGGCTGCTGACCGTGCTGCTGCGGATGCTGCTGGTGTTGCTGATGCTGTTGCTGCGGGTGCTGGGGCTGCTGCGGGTGCTGGGGCTGCTGCTGATAGCCGTCGGGCGTGCCGTAGTAGTCGCCCTGGCCACCGCCGTACGTGCCGCCGCCGCCCTGCTGCCCGTACTGCTGCTGACCACCCTGCGACTGCGAGGGGTCCCAGCCGTACTGCTGCTGGTCATGACCGTACTGAGGCTGCTGCGACTGCTGCGGATGCTGCTGCTGTCCGCTGTAGCCCTGGTCCCCGTACAGCGGGTCGTCAGGATGCCACGGTTGGGAGCCGGAGCCCCGGCCGTACTCAGTCATCGATCCCCTAGAGCCGCGCAGCGGCAGCAGGTGGGCGCTCCGAGGAGCGCGGTTCCCAGTCGCCCGGCCGTCGTCGGAGACGTCAGCCGGGCGGCTGCCATGTTCAGCGCGGAACGTTACCGTACTGCGATCAGATGACCACTTCGACGGTCTCGCCCGGGGGCCTGCCGGAGACCTTCTCGGTCTCCAGCGCGTTCTGCAGAATGACGACCGCGGCCGCCTGATCGACGACGGAGCGCCCCTTCTTCGAACTGACGCCCGAAGCGCGCAGGCCCTGCGTGGCCGTCACCGTCGTCATCCGCTCGTCGACGAGGCGCACCGGTACGGGTGCCACACGGCGCGCCATCTCCTTGGCGAAGGTGCGCACCTTGGCCGCGGCCGGCCCCTCCCCTCCTTTGAGGGAACGGGGCAGGCCGACGACGACCTCGATCGGCTCGTACTCCGCGACGATCTCCACGAGCCGCTTGTGGGCCTTGGGGATGTCACGTCCCGGCACGGTCTCCACCGGGGTGGCGAGGATCCCGTCGGGGTCGCACGAGGCGACCCCGATCCGGGCGTCCCCGACGTCGACGGAGAGACGTCTTCCTCGGCGCACGGGGATCAGGCCGCCTCGGCCACGAGACGCTCGACGGCGGCCATGGCCTCGTCGACGGCCTCGGGGTTCTGGCCGCCGCCCTGGGCGACGTCCGGCTTGCCGCCGCCACCGCCACCAAGGGTCTTGGCGGCCGTACGGACCAGGTCACCGGCCTTGAGGCCGCGCTCGCGGGCGGCCTCGTTGGTGGCGATGACCGTCAGCGGACGGCCGCCCGCCACCGTGAACAGGGCCACCACGGCGGCCCGGCCGCCCTGGATGCGGCCGCGCACGTCGAGGACGAGCTTGCGCAGGTCGTCGGCGCCGGTGCCGTCCGGCACCCGGCCGGTGACCAGGGCCGTGCCGTGCACGTCCTTGGCGCCCTCGGCCAGGCCCGCGGCGGCCTGCAGGACCTTCTCGGCGCGGAAGCGCTCGATCTCCTTCTCGGCGTCCTTGAGCTTGGCGAGCATCCCGGAGATCTTCTCCGGCAGCTCCTCCGGGCGGCCCTTGACGAGCTCCTGGAGCTGGGCGACGACCGTGTGCTCCTTGGCCAGGAAGTTGTAGGCGTCGGCGCCGACGAGGGCCTCGACGCGGCGCACGCCCGAACCGATGGACGACTCGCCCAGCAGCTTCACCAGACCCAGCTGGGCGGTGTTGGCGACGTGCGTACCGCCGCACAGCTCCTTGGAGAAGTCGCCGATGGTCACGACGCGTACGCGCTCGCCGTACTTCTCGCCGAACTCGGCGATCGCGCCGGACTTCTTGGCCTCGTCCAGGCTCATGACCTCGGCGTGGACGTCGAGCTCGTGGGAGAGGACCTCGTTGATGCGCTGCTCGACGTCGGTGAGGACCGAGCCGGGCACGGCGGTCGGCGAGCCGAAGTCGAAGCGGAAGCGGCCCGGGGAGTTCTCCGAACCGGCCTGGGCGGCCGTCGGGCCGAGCGCGTCGCGCAGGGCCTGGTGGGTGAGGTGGGTGGCCGAGTGGGCGCGGGCGATGGCGCGGCGGCGCTTGACGTCGATCGCGGCGTAGGCGGAGGCACCGACGGTGACCTCGCCGACCTGGACGACACCCTTGTGGACGTGGACGCCCGGCACGGGCTTCTGCACGTCGCGGATCTCGATCACGGCACCGGTGTCGAGCTTGATGCGGCCGGTGTCGGCCAGCTGGCCGCCGCCCTCGGCGTAGAAGGGGGTGCGGTCGAGGATGACCTCGACGTCGTCGCCCTCGGAGGCGGCCGGCGAGGGCAGGCCGTCGACGAGGAGGCCGACGATCGTGGACTCGTTCTCGGTGCCGGTGTAGCCGGTGAAGTCCGTCGCGCCGGCGGTGTCGGCGACCTCGCGGTAGGCGGACAGGTCGGCGTGACCGGTCTTCTTGGCCTTGGCGTCGGCCTTGGCGCGCTCCCGCTGCTCCTTCATCAGGCGGCGGAAACCGTCCTCGTCCACGGAGAGGCCCTGCTCGGCGGCCATCTCCAGGGTGAGGTCGATCGGGAAGCCCCAGGTGTCGTGGAGCAGGAACGCCTTGTCGCCGGCCAGGACCTTGCCGCCGGCGGCCTTGGTCTCCGTCACGGCGGTGTCGAGGATGTTGGTGCCCGCCTTCAGCGTCTTGAGGAAGGCGGCCTCCTCGGCCAGGGCGACCGTCTCGATGCGCTTGCGGTCGGTCTCCAGCTCCGGGTACTGCTGACCCATCGTCTTGATGACGACGTCGAGCAGCTCGGAGACGACGGGGCCGGTGGCACCCATCAGGCGCATGTTGCGGATGGCGCGGCGCATGATGCGGCGCAGGACGTAGCCGCGGCCCTCGTTGCCGGGGGTGACGCCGTCGCCGATGAGCATCGTGGAGGTGCGCATGTGGTCGGCGACCACGCGCAGCGAGACGTCCGTCTCGTGGGCGGCGCCGTAGCGGACGCCCGTCAGCTCCGTGGCCTTGTCCATGACGACGCGCAGGGTGTCGGTCTCGTACATGTTCTGCACGCCCTGCAGGATCATGGCGAGGCGCTCGAGGCCGAGACCGGTGTCGATGTTCTTCGACGGCAGCTCCCCGAGGATCGGGAAGTCCTCCTTGCCGTCGCCGGCACCGCGCTCGTACTGCATGAAGACCAGGTTCCAGATCTCCACGTAGCGCTCGTCGTTGACGGCGGGGCCGCCCTCGGCGCCGAACTCCGGGCCCCGGTCGTAATTGATCTCGGAGCAGGGGCCGCACGGGCCGGGCACGCCCATGGACCAGTAGTTGTCCTTCTTGCCCAGGCGCTGGATCCGCTCGGCGGGCACGCCGACGACGTCGCGCCAGATGCGCTCGGCCTCGTCGTCCTCGAGGTAGACGGTGATCCAGAGCTTCTCCGGCTCCAGGCCGTAGCCGCCGTCCGCCACGGGAGTCGTGAGCAGCTCCCAGGCGAGCTTGATGGCGCCTTCCTTGAAGTAGTCGCCGAAGGAGAAGTTGCCGCACATCTGGAAGAACGTGCCGTGGCGGGTGGTCTTGCCGACCTCTTCGATGTCCGGCGTGCGGACGCACTTCTGCACGCTGGTGGCGCGCGCGAAGGGCGGCTTGACCTCGCCGAGGAAGTACGGCTTGAAGGGCACCATGCCCGCGGGGACCAGCAGCAGGGTCGGGTCGTCCGCGATGAGCGACGCCGACGGCACGACGGTGTGCCCACGCTCCTCGAAGAAGCGCAGCCAGCGCCTGCGGATTTCAGCCGACTCCATCAGTGGTCCTCTTTCCGGGTGTACGAGTGGTAGGTGTGCTGGGGGTCGATGGCGACGAGGTGGCGCTGACCGGGGAGCGCGCGGTGCTCGGGGGCGGGCGGCGCGGCCGTGAGGCCGAGCGCGTCCTTGAGCGCCGCTTCCCGGTGCGCCATGCCGTCGCGCACGTCCAGCGCGAAGAGCTTGACCTTGCGCCCGGCGATGACCGCGCGGTCGGCGGCCTGCAGGGCCAGGCTCTCCGGAGTGAGCTTGGCGAGCTTCCGGTTGACCTTGGTGGTGGCCCACACACCGGCTGCTACACCGGTCGTGAACCAGAAGGTGCGGCGGAACATTCCTGGGTCAACCCTTCCCACGGGTGCGGCGCCCGGCACGTGCGGACGGCAGGGGGCGGCCGCCGGCCTTGCCGACGAAGACGGAGCCCTCCGGCTCGGGAGCGGCCTTGCGGCCCATCGCCCGCCGCACGCCGTAGCCGAAGGCCGCGACCTTGACCAGCGGGCCGCCGAAGGCGGAGGAGACGGTCGAGGAGAGCGCCGAGGCGTTCGCCGTGACCTCCTGGACGTCCGCGGCGATCGAGTCGACGCGGGCGAGCTGGGTGTGCGCGGAGCGGACCGTCGCCGAGGCGTCGGCGAGGAGCGGCACGGCCTGGTCCGTGACGTCCGCGACCAGTCTGGTGGCCGCCTTGAGCGTCTGCGCGAGCCGCACCAGCACCAAGGCGATGAAGGACACCAGAATGGCCCAGAAGACGGCCACGAGGATCCCGGCCACCTCTCCACCGGACACGATGCACCCGCTCCCTAGCTGGTCTTCGTCGCTGTCTGTACCTGCCCGGCTGTATTTCTGGGCAGGTACTGACCTTATCGCGCCGGGCATCGGGGCCCGCACCGCATTTGCCCCTGCGCCCCGGCCGGTGAAACGCGGCAGCCCGCCGCCCCGCCGGCCGCGAGGACCGGGGAGACAGCGGGCTGAGCGTGAAGGAAGGCCTGCGCCTGCTGGATCAGCGGGCGTAGTACTCGACGACGAGCTGCTCGTCGCAGATGACCGGAACTTCCTTGCGGTTGGGCAGGCGGTCCAGGCGGAAGGCCAGGGCGCCCAGGTTGACCTGCAGGTAGCGCGGGGTCTCACCGTCGGCGGCGAAGCCACCGGCGCGGGCGGTCTCGAACAGCGGCTTGCTGCGGCTGCGCTCGCGGACCATCACGACGTCGTTCGGGGCGACGCGGAAGGACGGCTTGTCGACCTTGCCACCGTTGACCTCGATGTGGCCGTGGACGACCATCTGGCGGGCCTGGTAGATGGTGCGGGCGATGCCCGAACGCAGGACGAGGGCGTCGAGGCGGCGCTCGAGCTCGACCACCAGGGCCTCACCGGTCTTGCCCTCGGCCTTGCGGGCGCGGTCGTAGGCGCGGACCATCTGGCGCTCGCTGATGTCGTACTGGGCGCGCAGACGCTGCTTCTCGAGCAGACGGACCTTGTAGTCGCTGTTCTGCTTGCGGCCACGGCCGTGCTCACCCGGCGGGTAGGGGCGGGCCTCGAAGTACTTGACGGCCTTCGGGGTCAGCGCAATGCCGAGCGCACGAGACTTCTTGACCTTGGGACGCGACTGGTTAGGCACGTTCTCCAGACCTCCGAAATAGGTTAGGTTAGGCTTACCTTACTCAAGGAGATCGCATGTCTCGCCCGGGGAACACCAGTCACATCACGGACAGCACGCAGAAGACCGACGCTCTCGATGGCGCCGACGTGACGGAGGTCCGATCAGATCGTGGTCAGCCGCGTCCCAGCGGACTTGAAATCGCGCGGATGCCGTCAGCAGCCGAGCGCACACGAACTCTCGTACAGAGTACATGCTCCGCGGTGCTGCTGATCCCGGGGGCCGCCGTCACCCGCCCCGACCAGCTGATGCCCGAGGCGCGCAGCGTCGGCCCCGACGGCGAGATCTTCCTCGTCTTCCCCTCCGACAGCCCGGCCGTGCGCGCCGCGACCCACGCCCAGGACGACGAGCTGGCCGCCGTCCTGGAGCTCACCGACGTGGCACCGGTCTCCGTGCCCAACCGCATCCGCGGCCGCGCCTGGGTCTCCGGCTGGGTCACCTGCGTGCCCGGCGTGACCGAGCCCGGCCGGATGATGGTGCGCCTGGAAGTCGGCGAGGCGAGCGTCGACGACCTGTGGGGCGCCGAGGACGTGGAGCCCGAGGACTTCGCCCGGGCCCACCCGGACCCCCTGGTCTGCCACGAGGCGGAGCTGCTGCAGCACCTGCATTCCGGCCACGGCGACCAGGTGCGCGGGCTGTACACGCTCCTCGGCGAGCGGGCCGAGGACGTGCGCCGCGCGGGCGACCGGGCGGTGCCGCTGGCGCTGGACCGCTTCGGGCTGCGCGTGCGGTTCACCCGCGCGGGCGGCGGGACGCCGGCGGACCGCTCCTTCGACGCGCGCTTCGAATTCCCCGAACCGGTCCGCGACGTGGTCGGCCTGCGCCGGGCGATGCACACGTTGTTCGAAGCCGCGGCTGAATGACACCGAGCGGGGGATTGCGCGCCGTCGCGCGGGTTTCAAGGTGCCGGGCAGGCGCCTTGAAACCGCCGCACCGGCCGGACGCCGAACGGACCCGTCCGGCGGTGCCGAAACCTGATCAGCTCTCCTGCTCGCCGCGCAAGCGCGAGCGCACCCGCTCCACCACGTCCGCGTAGCGGGCCTCCGCCCCGTACCGCGTCGGCGCGTAGTACTGCTTGCCCCGGACGGCATCCGGCGCGTACTGCTGTGCCGCAATGCCGCCGGGCAGATCGTGCGGATACACATACCCCTGCGCGTGCCCCAGCTTCTCCGCGCCCTTGTAGTGCCCGTCCCGCAGGTGCGGCGGCACCGGCCCGGCGAGGCCCGCCCGGACGTCCGCGAGGGCGGCGTCGATGGCCAGATACGCCGCATTGGACTTCGGGGCCAGCGCCAGCGCGATGGCCACCTGGCTCAGGGTGATCCTCGCCTCGGGGAAGCCGATCAGCGCGACGGCCTGCGCGCCGGCGACCGCCGTCTGCAGGGCCGTCGGGTCGGCCAGGCCGATGTCCTCGCTCGCGGAGATCATCAGCCGGCGCGCGATGAACCTGGGGTCCTCGCCCGCTTCGATCATGCGGGCCAGATAGTGCAGCGTGGCGTCGACGTCGGAGCCGCGGATCGACTTGATCAAGGCACTCGCGACGTCGTAGTGCTGATCGCCGTCGCGGTCGTACTTCACCGCCGCCCGGTCGACAGACTCCTCAAGCGTCTGCAGGCTGATCTCGGCCTCGCCCTTGGCGATGGCCGAGCCCGCGCCGGCCTCCAGGGCGGTCAGCGCACGGCGGGCGTCGCCGCCGGCGATCCGCAGCAGATGGGCTTCAGCGTCCTCCGGCAGGCTCACCGCGCCGCCGAGCCCGCGCTCGTCGGTGAGGGCGCGGTGCAGCAGCCCCCGCAGGTCGTCGTCGGTGAGGGCCTGCAGGGTCAGCAGCAGGGAGCGGGACAGCAGCGGGGAGATGATCGAGAAATAGGGGTTCTCCGTGGTGGCCGCGATGAGCGTGACCCAGCGGTTCTCCACGGCGGGCAGCAGGGAGTCCTGCTGGGCCTTGCTGAAGCGGTGGATCTCGTCCAGGAAGAGCACCGTCTCCTTGCCGTACCCGCCGGAGGCACGGCGCGCGCCGTCGATGACGGCCCGCACTTCCTTGACGCCGGCGGTGATCGCGGAGAGCTCCACGAAGCGCTTGTTGGTGGCCTGGCTGACGACGTACGCCAAAGTCGTCTTGCCGATGCCGGGCGGGCCCCAGAGGATCACCGACGAGGGCCCGGCCGGGCCGCCGCTGCCCTCCCCCACCAGCCTGCGCAGGGGGCTGCCGGGCTTGAGCAGGTGCCCCTGCCCCACGACCTCGTCGAGGGTGCGGGGGCGCATGCGCACGGCCAGGGGACTGCTCGCCGGGTCTTTCTCCTGGCGGTCCTCTGCGGCGGCGGTGAACAGGTCTGGCTCCACGTTCGAAACCCTATGCCACGCCACTGACAAGGCCGCCGGACCCGTGGTCCGGCGGCCTTGATCAAGCCAGGTGTGCGGCGGGGATCAGGCGGTGCCGCCCGTCCAGAAGTCCCACCAGCGGGTGAGGATCAGCATGCCGATGATGCCGATCCACAGCACCGGCACCACCCAGTGGAACTCCAGGACCGCGCGGCGCAGGCCCTCCGGCACCGGGATGAAGCGGTGGCGGATGTTCTGCACGGTCACGTAGCAGAACATGACGATCGTGGCGACCCAGGCCAGGCAGCACCACAGGCACAGCGACCCGATGACGTACAGCGACTGGTACTGGAGCCAGGTGACGAAGCCGACGCCGAAGAGACAGCCGGCCTCCATGCCCAGCCAGTACCACCGCGGGAGGCGGGCGCCCGAGAGCAGCGCCAGCCCGATCGCGATGATGATGCCGTAGCAGACGAGCCCCAGCATCGGGTTGGGGAACCCGAAGGCGTGAGCCTGCTCGCTCTCCATGATGTTGCCGCAGGAGACGATCGGGTTGAGGCTGCACCCGGGGGTGAAGGTCTTCCCGACCGCCCTCGCCTCGAGGATCTTGTTCTTGTCGATCGTGATGACCCAGGCGGCGAGCAGCCCCAGCGCACCCGTGATGACGAGCAGCAGCGCGAAGGCGCGGCTGCTGCCGGCGGCGCCCGTCACGGGGCCGTCCCGCTCCTCGCCGTCGGTGTCGGAGCGGTCGAGTGCCGAAGTGGTCATATCGCCGTTGATCCCATCAGTCGGTCCCTGGCGCCCATTCTGCACCAGGGAACGGGCAATCAGCCCTGCTTGGCCAGGACTTCACCCACGACGGAGGCCAGCGCGACGGACGTCTGCTCGCCGCTCTCCAGGTCCTTGAGCTGCACGATTCCCTCGGCCAGGTCGCGCTCGCCCGCGATCACCGCGAAGCGGGCACCGGAACGATTGGCCGACTTCATCGCGTTCTTCAGGCCCTTGCCGCCGAACGCGAAGTCGGTGGCGACGCCGTTGCGGCGCAGCTCGGTGACCACGCCGAAGAGGACCTTGCGGGCCTCCTCGCCCAGCGGGACCGCGTAGACGTCGGTCGGCGAGGGCAGGTCGAGGGCGATGCCCTCGGCCTCCAGGGCGAGGACCGTGCGGTCCACGCCGAGCGCCCAGCCGACGGACGGCAGCGCGGGGCCGCCGATCATCTCGGACAGGCCGTCGTACCGGCCGCCGCCGCCCACCGCGGACTGCGAGCCGAGGCCGTCGTGGACGAACTCGAAGGTGGTGCGGGTGTAGTAGTCGAGGCCGCGCACCAGCTTGGGGTCGTCCTCGAAGTCGACGCCCGCGGCGGTCAGCAGCTCGCGCACCTGCTCGTGGTAGGCCTTGCAGGCCTCGCACAGGTGGTCGCGGAAGAGCGGCGCGCCCACCAGCTGCTTCTGGACGTCCTCGCGCTTGTCGTCCAGGACGCGCAGCGGGTTGATCTCGATGCGGCGGCGGGTGTCCTCGTCCAGCTCCAAGCCGCGCAGGAAGTCCTGCAGGGCGGCACGGTAGACGGGGCGGCACTCCTTGTCGCCGAGGGAGTTCAGCAGGAGGCGGAAGTTCGCCAGGCCCAGCGACTTGTACGCGTCGACGGCCAGGATGATCAGCTCGGCGTCCAGCGCCGGGTCCTCGGCGCCGATGGCTTCCGCGCCGACCTGCGAGAAGTGGCGGTAGCGGCCCTTCTGCGGGCGCTCGTAGCGGTAGTACGAGCCGGAGTACCAGAGCTTGACGGGCAGGTTGCCGTCCTTGTGGAGGTTGCCCTCCAGTGCCGCGCGCAGCACGGAGGCGGTGCCCTCGGGGCGCAGGGCGAGCTGGTCGCCGCCGCGCGTGGTGAGGGTGTACATCTCCTTGGTCACGATGTCGGTCGACTCGCCGACGCCGCGGGAGAACAGCTCGACCTGCTCGAAGCCGGGGGTCTCGACGTAGCCGTAGCCGGCGCGCTTGAGCGGGGCCGCGATGGCCTCGCGGACCGCGAGGTAGACGGCGGAGGTGGGGGGCTTGAGGTCGTAGGTGCCCTTGGGGGCCTTGAACGTACTCACGGGAAAATCGTCACATTCCTCTTCGCGGAGCGGCGGTAGGGCCGCCTCCGGAGCCGCGCAGCGTGTCCGCCACTTCCCGAAGGTACGGGTTGGTGGCGCGCTCGCGGCCGATGCTGGTCTGGGGGCCGTGGCCGGAGAGGACCACCGTCGAGTCGTCCAGGGGCAGGCACACGCGTGCCAGCGACCGGAGCATCTCGGCGTGGTCACCGCCCGGCAGGTCGGTGCGTCCGATGGAGCCGGCGAACAGCAGGTCGCCCGAGAAGAACACCGAGGGGATCTCGGAGGTCTCGGGCATCCGGAAGGTCACCGACCCCTGGGTATGGCCGGGCGCGTGCGCGACGGTGAACTCCAGCCCCGCGAGGTCGAGGCGGGAGCCGTCGGTCAGCTCCTTGACGTCGTCGGGCTCCCCGACCGTCAGCTCGCCCATGAGCTGCTGACCGATGGAGCGGCCGAGGGCCTTCTCCGGGTCGCTCATCATGTAGCGGTCGGCGGGGTGGATCCAGGCCGGGACGTCGTGGGCGCCGCACACGGGGACGACCGAGGCGACATGGTCGATGTGGCCATGGGTGAGGACGACGGCGACGGGCTTGAGCCGATGCTTCTTGAGCGCCTCCTCGACCCCGGGGGCCGCCTGGTGGCCCGGGTCGATGATCACGCACTCCTCGCCGGCGGCGGGGGCGACCAGGTAGCAATTGGTCCCCCAGGCCCCGGCGGGGAACCCGGCAATCAGCACGTTCGTCCTTAATGATCGACCAGCAGAAATTCATCAGCGGTGCGGCCGGGGCGCCCCACGGGATCACCGGCTGCGAACAAGAGCCTACCGGCGGCACTCCCGCGGCCGCGAACCCGTATACGGTACGGGCACACCAGCAACACAGGGCTCATGACATGGACAAGTCGGTATGAGGAGTAGACCCGGTGGTCAGTAACGAGCAGCGGCGGCGGCAGCTCGCCCGGGAGAAGTTCGAGCGGCAGCAGCAGCGTCGCGAGGAGGCCCGGCGCAAGGGCCGCCGGCGGAACGCGGTGATCGCCGCCGCCCTCGCGGTGGTGCTGGCGGCGGGCGCGGGCGCGTACGCCACGGGCGCGCTGTCCGGTGACGGCAAGAAGGACAGCACCGACGCCGCGGCCCCGGACGCCTCCAAGGCCCCCTCCAAGGGTCCCGACCCGTGCGCCAAGCCCGCCCCGGGCTCCCCCGGCACGAAGACGTGGAAGTCGGAGCCGGAGGTGAGCATCGACAAGTCCGCGTCGTACGCGATGGACTTGAAGACCACCTGCGGCACGATCGACGTCAAGCTCGACGCCGCGAACGCCCCGCACACGGTCAACTCGTTCAACTTCCTGGCCGGCGAGGGCTACTTCGACCACACCAAGTGCCACCGCCTGACCACCAGCGGCATCTACGTGCTGCAGTGCGGCGACCCCAAGGGCCTGGGCAACGGCGGACCGGGCTACACCCTGCCCGACGAGAACCTCAAGGACTCCAGGCTCAAGGGGAACGTCTACCCCGCGGGCACGGTCGCGATGGCCAACACCGGCCAGCCGCACACCGGCGGCAGCCAGTTCTTCCTCGTCTACCAGGACAGCCCGCTGCCGCCCACGTACACGCCCTTCGGCACGATCGGTGCAGAGGGCATGAAGACGCTCAAGAAGATCGCCGGTGCGGGCGAGTCGTGGGGGGCCGGCGACGGCGCCCCGAACGCGACGGTGGTCATCGACAAGGCGGCGGTCGCCAAGTCCTGAGGCCGTCCCGGCGCTCCGATCAGGCCTCCGGCGCCCGGCCGTTGCCCGCGGAGCGAAATTTCGGTCGCGCGGGATACGGACAGCCAGGGCGCCGGTCGCCTATGTTGGCGTTGTGTAGGGTGCCTGATCCGACGGCTATCCGCACCCGAATGATCAAGCCGTCGGACCGGCCAGGGCGCGGCCCTGCCCGGAACAACTGTGGACGATGCGCGAGGGCCGCACGCCGGCCTCGGCATCATGTGGAGGAGGCGCTGTGAGCAGCGACCCATGGGGCCGCGTCGACGAGACGGGGACCGTGTACGTGCGTACTGCCGACGGAGAGCAGGTCGTCGGATCGTGGCAGGCCGGGTCTCCCGAGGAGGCCCTTGCTTACTTCGAGCGCAAGTACGAGGGCCTGGTCGTCGAGATCGGCCTCCTCGAGAAGCGGGTCAAGACCACCGACCTGTCGGCCAAGGACGCGACGGCCGCGATCGACCACCTGCGCACGCAGGTCGACGAGCACCACGCCGTCGGTGACCTCGACGCGCTGCGCGTCCGGCTCGACAAGCTCGTCGCGACGGTCGAGGCGCGCCGCGAGGAGCGCAAGGCCGCCAAGGCCAAGCAGGCCGACGAGGCCCGTACGGCCAAGGAGGCGCTGGTCGCCGAGGCCGAGGAGCTGGCGGCGAGCGAGCAGTGGCGCTCGGCCGGCGAGCGGCTGCGCGCCCTGGTCGACACCTGGAAGGGCCTTCCGCGCCTGGACCGCAAGGCCGACGACGAGCTGTGGCACCGCTTCTCGCACGCCCGCTCGGCGTTCTCCAAGCGGCGCAAGGCGCACTTCGCCTCCCTCGACGCCCAGCGCGAGGACGCCCGCAAGGCGAAGGAGAAGCTCGTCGCCGAGGCCGAGTCGCTCTCCGGCTCCACCGACTGGGGCCCGACGGCCGCGCGTTACCGCGAGCTGATGGCGGAGTGGAAGGCCGTCGGCCGTGCCCAGCGCGAGGCGGAGGACGACCTGTGGAGCCGCTTCCGCGGCGCGCAGGACGTCTTCTTCCAGGCCCGCAGCGAGGTCTTCGCCGAGCGCGACGCCGAGCAGCAGGTCAACCTGACGCACAAGGAGGAGCTCGCGGTCGAGGCCGAGAAGCTGCTGCCCGTCACCGACCTGAAGGCGGCCCGCGCGGCGTTCCGTTCGATCAACGAGCGCTGGGAGGCCATCGGCCACGTGCCGCGGGACGCCCGCCCGAAGATCGAGGGCCGGATGCACGCGGTGGAGCGCGCCATCCAGGAGGCCGAGGAGGCCGAGTGGCGGCGTACGAACCCGGAGGCGCGGGCCCGTGCGGCCGGTCTGACGGGCCAGCTCCAGGCCGCCGTCGACAAGCTGCAGGAGCAGGTCGACAAGGCGCGTGCCGCGGGCAACGACGCCAAGGCCGACAAGCTCGCCAAGGAGCTGGAAGGCCGTAAGGCCCTGCTGGACCAGGCCCTGAAGGGGCTGGAGGAGTTCGGCGGCTGAGAAACGGCCACATGAGTAAGGGGCTCCGGCAATTGCCGGAGCCCCTTACTCATGCGTGGACGCTTACGGCCGGCGGGCCGACGTCACGCGGTAGACGTCGTACACGCCCTCCACACCCCGTACGGCCTTCAGGACGTGACCGAGGTGCTTGGGGTCGCCCATCTCGAAGGTGAAGCGGGACGTGGCCACCCGGTCGCGGGATGTCTGCACGGCCGCGGACAGGATGTTGACGTGCTGGTCGGACAGGACGCGCGTGACGTCCGACAGCAGGCGGGAGCGGTCCAGCGCCTCGACCTGGATGGCGACCAGGAAGACCGAGGACTGGGTGGGCGCCCACTCGACGTCGATGATCCGTTCGGGCTGCTGCGAGAGCGACTCGACGTTGACGCAGTCGGCGCGGTGCACCGAGATGCCGTTGCCGCGGGTGACGAAGCCGATGATGGGGTCGCCGGGCACCGGTGTACAGCACCGGGCGAGCTTCACCCAGACGTCCTCGACACCCTTGACGATCACGCCGGGGTCGGCGCTGGAGCGCCGCTTGGAGCGGCCGCGGATCGGGGCGGTCTCCTCGATGTCCTCGGTGGCGGCGTCCTCGCCGCCGAGCGCCTGGACCAGCTTCTGCACGACGCCCTGCGCCGCGACGTGGCCCTCGCCGATGGCGGCGTAGAGGGAGGAGATGTCGGGGTAGCGCATCTCGTGCGCGAGGGTGACCAGGGAGTCGCCGGTGAGGATCCGCTGGATCGGCAGGTTCTGCTTGCGCATGGCGCGCGCGATGGCGTCCTTGCCCTGCTCGATGGCCTCGTCGCGGCGCTCCTTGGAGAACCAGGCCCGGATCTTGTTGCGCGCGCGGGGGGACTTGACGAAGCCCAGCCAGTCGCGGGACGGGCCGGCGCCGGGCGCCTTGGAGGTGAAGACCTCCACCAGATCGCCGTTGTCGAGGGTGGACTCCAGCGGCACGAGACGCCCGTTGACCCGGGCCCCTATCGTGCGGTGGCCGACCTCGGTGTGGACGGCGTAGGCGAAGTCGACCGGGGTGGCCCCGGCCGGGAGCGCTATGACATCGCCCTTGGGGGTGAAGACGAAGACCTCGTTGCGGGAGAGGTCGAAGCGCAGGGACTCCAGGAACTCGCCCGGGTCCTCGGTCTCCTTCTGCCAGTCCAGCAGCTGCCGCAGCCAGGCCATGTCATTGACGGTGTCCTGGTTCTTGCCGGCGTTCTTGGGCACGTCGGTGCGGACCTTGGAGGCTCCGGCGACGGCCTCCTGCTTGTACTTCCAGTGCGCGGCGATGCCGTACTCGGCGCGGCGGTGCATGTCGAAGGTGCGGATCTGCAGCTCGACGGGCTTGCCGCTGGGCCCTATGACCGTCGTGTGCAGCGACTGGTACATGTTGAACTTGGGCATCGCGATGTAGTCCTTGAACCGCCCCGGGACCGGATTCCACCGGGCGTGGACGGTGCCGAGCGCCGCGTAACAGTCGCGGACGGTGTCGACGAGGACGCGGATGCCCACCAGGTCGTAGATCTCGGCGAAGTCGCGGCCCCGCACGATCATCTTCTGGTAGACGCTGTAGTAGTGCTTCGGGCGGCCGGTGACGGTGGCCTTGATGCGGGCGGCGCGCAGGTCGGCCTGGACCTCGTCGGTCACGACGGCCAGGTACTCGTCGCGCTTGGGGGCCCGCTCGGCGACGAGGCGGACGATCTCGTCGTACATCTTGGGGTAGAGGATCGCGAAGGCGAGGTCCTCCAGCTCCCACTTGATGGTGTTCATGCCCAGCCGGTGCGCCAGCGGGGCGTAGATCTCCAGGGTCTCGCGGGCCTTCTTCTCCTGCTTCTCCCGCTTGAGGTAGCGCATGGTGCGCATGTTGTGCAGGCGGTCGGCGAGCTTGATGACCAGGACGCGCGGGTCCTTGGCCATGGCGACGACCATCTTGCGGACGGTCTCGGCCTGCGCGGCCTCGCCGAACTGCACGCGGTCGAGCTTGGTGACGCCGTCCACCAGCAGGGCGACCTGGTCGCCGAAGTCGCGGCGCAGGTCGTCCAGGCCGTACTCGGTGTCCTCGACGGTGTCGTGCAGCAGGCCGGCCATCAGCGTGGCCGGATCCATGCCGAGCTCGGCGAGGATCGTCGTCACCGCGAGGGGGTGGGTGATGTACGGATCGCCGCTCTTGCGCTTCTGGCCGCGGTGCCAGCGCTCGGCGACCTGGTAGGCGCGCTCGATCTGGCGCAGGGTCGTCGCGTCGGCCTTCGGATCGTTTCCGCGCACGATGCGCAGGAGCGGTTCGAGGACGGGGTTGTACGGGCTGGAGCGCTGGACGCCGAGGCGGGCGAGGCGGGCCCGGACGCGGCTGGAGGAGCCGGGGCGGGGAGCGCCGGCCGGGGGCGTGGGCCGTCCGGGTGACGTGCCCGCGACGGCCGGGAGCTGGCTCTTCGGGCCGCTGCCGGCCCCGGCGCCGGCCGGCGGCCGGGGCGTGGACTCAGGCGCGCTCTGCGGGCGGCCCTTGGGCGTACCCGTGGCCGCCGCGGCCTCGGGAGACGGCTTGTCCTGCTGTGCGGCGGTGAGCGGCTGGGCCTCGTCTGGCAAGAGCACTCCTCATGCGGGGTCCGGCCCCCCGATAGGTCCGGACAACCATGGTATCGACCCCGGCGGCGGGGCTGCCGCGCGCCCGGCTGTGCTCAGAAGAACGCGAGGCGGGCCCCGGGGTCTTCCCCGGGGCCCGCCTCGCGTGGTGCGGTGTGTGCCCGCTCTGCCCTGCATCGCAGGTCAGAGCACGTCAGACCGTGATCAGCGCCTCCAGCGGGGCGTCGCCGAGGGCGTCCGCGATCCGCTCGCGGCCGGGCAGGAAACCCAGCTCCATGAGCACCACGACACCGGCGACCTCGGCGCCGGCCCGGCGGATCAGCCGGAGCGAGGCCTCGGCGGTGCCGCCGGTGGCCAGCACGTCGTCGATGACGAGGACGCGGTCGCCGGGGCCGACGGCGTCGGCGTGCATCTCGATCTCGGCGGTGCCGTACTCCAGCTCGTAGGCCTGGGCCAGCGTGGCTCCGGGGAGCTTGCCGGCCTTGCGCACCGGCACGAAGCCGAGGCCCGCGCGGACGGCGGCCGGGGCGCCGAGGATGAAGCCCCGGGCCTCCAGGCCGACGACCTTGGTGGCGCCGTGGCGCTTGCACAGCGCGGCGAGCTCGTCGGTCAGGGCGGCGAACGCCGTGGCGTCGGCGAGCAGGGGGGTGATGTCCTTGAACATCACGCCCGGCTTCGGATAGTCCGGCACGTCGTGGATGTGCCCCAGGAGCAGGTCACGCAGCTTCTCGTCGGCCGTGCCGACGCCCGTGGCGCTCATCGGCGCTTGCCCTGGGGACGGCTGCCGCGGGAGCGCGCAGCCGACTGGCGGGGGGCGACGACGCCGCCCGCGGCGTCCTCCGGCTCCTCGTCCTCGCCGCCGGGGACCTCATCGCGCGGGTCCTCGCCGGACTCGCCCTTGGCGGCCTGGGCGGCGCGCTTGGCGCGCACCCGCTTGGCCAGGGCCTTCATCTGCGGGTCGCGCTCCTTGAAGTCGGCGACCAGCGGGGTGGCGATGAAGATCGAGGAGTAGGCGCCGGCCGCGAGGCCGACGAACAGGGCGAGCGAGATGTCGTTGAGCATGCCCGCGCCGAGGAAGCCGCCGCCGATGAACAGCAGGCCCGCGACCGGCAGCAGCGCGACCACCGTGGTGTTGATCGAGCGCACCAGCGTGCCGTTGAGGCTGCGGTTGGCGATCTCGCTGTACGTGAAGCGGGTCTGCTTCGTGATGTCCTTCGAGCTCTCCTTCAGACCGTCGAAGACGACGACGGTGTCGTAGAGGGAGTAACCGAGGATGGTGAGCAGGCCGATCACGGTGCCCGGGGTGACCTCGAAGCCGACCAGCGCGTAGACGCCGACGGTGATGGTGAGGTCGTGGATCAGGGCCACCAGCGCGGCGAGCGCCATGCGCCACTCGAAGGCGATCGCCAGGTAGATCACCACGAGGATCATGAAGACCGCGAGGCCGGTCCACGCCTTGTTGGCGATCTGGTCGCCCCAGCTGGGGCCGACGATGTCGGTGTTGACCTTGTCCGTGGAGACGCCGAGCTTCTTGGCGAGCGCCTCCTGGGTGGCGCGCGACTGCTCGGTGGTGACGTCGCTGACCTGGATGCGCAGCGGGCCGTTGCCGAGCTTCTGGGCGATCGCGGTGTGGCCGGAGGCCTCTTCCGCGATCTCCCGGGCGGACTCGGCCGAGACCGAGGTGCTGGGCGTGGTGAAGACCGCGCCGCCGGAGAACTCGATGCCCATGTTCAGGCCGCGCACCGCCAGGCCGACGATGGCCGTGATGGTGATGAGGATCGAGATGCCGTACCAGATCTTCCGCTTGCCCACGAAGTCGTAGCCGACCTCGCCGCGGTAGAGCCGGGCGCCGAGATTGCCGAGCTTGGACATCTCACGCCTCCTTGGGGTCGACGGGGGCGGAGGGGCGGCGGCGGGAGGCCCGCAGCGGCGGCTTCACGCCGAGCCGCTTGGGGTCGAGCCCGGACCACGGGTGGCCGCTGGCGAAGAACTTGCGCCGGGCGAGGAGCGTCATCAACGGCTTGGTGAAGAAGAAGACCACGACGACGTCGAGGAGGGTGGTCAGGCCGAGCGTGAACGCGAAGCCCTGCACCTTGCCGACGGTGACGACGAAGAGCACCGCGGCGGCCAGGAAGGAGACGAAGTCGGAGACCAGGATCGTGCGCCGGGCGCGCGGCCAGCCGCGCTCGACGGCCGGGCGCAGGGTGCGCCCCTCGCGGATCTCGTCGCGGATGCGCTCGAAGTAGACGATGAAGGAGTCGGCGGTGATGCCGATCGCGACGATCGCACCGCAGACGGCCGGCAGGTTCAGCGCGAAGCCGATGGCCTGGCCGAGCAGCACCATGATCGTGTACGTGAGGATCGCCGAGGCCAGGAGGCTGGCGAGGGCGACGAGCGCGAGACCGCGGTAGTACGCGACCAGGTAGACGATCACCAGGCCGAGGCCGATGGCGCCGGCGAGCAGACCGGCGCGCAGCTGCTCACCGCCGAGCGCGGCGGTGACCGTCTGCTCGGTGACGACCTCGAAGGACAGCGGCAGGGCGCCGTAGGACAGCACGTTGGCGAGGTCCTGGGCGCTGGCCTGGGTGAAGCCGCCGGAGATCTCCGCCTGGCCGCCCGTGATCGAGGTGGAGACGGAGGGGTCGGAGACGACCTCGCCGTCCAGGACGATCGCGAACTGGTTCTGCGGGGACTGCTTGCCCGCGAGCTGGCCGGTGACGTTGGCGAACTTCTTCGAGCCGCTGGAGTCGAACTTCAGCTGGACGAGCCAGCCGCGGCCCTGCTGGCTGTCGAAGACGGCGTCGGCGCCGGTGACGCCAGTGCCCTCGACGGAGACCGGGCCGAGGATCTCCTTGGCCGAGCCGTCCTTCTTGCAGGCCACGATGACGTCGGTGCCCAGCGCGCCGGCCGCGGCCTCGCTCGCCTTGGAGCGGCCCTCGGGGGTGGTGCAGTCCAGGGCGTCGAGCTTCTTCTGCAGCGCGGCGACGTCGGCCGGGGAGGGCGTGGGCTCCTTGGACTTGTCGTCCTTCTTGCCCTCGTCCTTCTTCGCGTCGCCGTTCTTCCCGTCCTTCGCCTTGTCGTCCTTGGCGACGGCCGAGGCGGACGGGGTGGCGTCGGCCTTGACGGCGTCGGTGACCGGGCGGCCCTGCTGGCGCGGGCTCGCGCTGGAGGAGGGGTTCGCCGAGGACGAGGCGGAGGCGGAAGGCGAGCCGGACGGCTTGGTCTTGCCGTCCTTGTCCTTGGCGTCCTTGTCCTTGGCGTCCTTGTCCTTGCCGGGGGACGAGGCGTTGGGAGTGGGCTCGGTCCTGGCACCGGGGGCCATGGACAGCACGGGGCGGAAGCCGAGCTTGGCGGTGGTTCCGACCTGCTGGCGGGCCTGCTTCGCGTTCGTCCCCTTGGGGATGTTCACGATGATGTGGTTGTCGCCCTGCGTCTGGACCTCGGCCTCGGTGACGCCCAGACCGTTGACACGCCGCTCGATGATGCCGACCGCGGTGTTCATGTTGGTCGGGTTGATCGCATTGGGCTTGCCGGGCTCGTTCTTGGCCTCCAGCGTGAAGCTGGTGCCGCCCGCGAGGTCGATGCCCAGCCGCGGCGTGGTGCGCCCTGAGGCGAACATCCCCCCGGTGAGCGCCACCATGGCGATCAGGATCAGGGCCAGGACCCTGCCCGGCCTGCCCTGGCCGCCCGGGGACCTGCGGCCCTTCTTCGGTGCTGCCACCTTGTCGTTTCTCCCTGTCCAACCGCCCGGTTCCGTGCGTTCGCCGGACGGCCACGAATGTAGTGGGGACCTGCCCCCCGCCGGAGCCTAGACCGTCAGGGAACCGCGGCGCACTGCTCCAGCAGTGCGCCGCGGTTCCCCGAGGAACTACTTCGCGTCGGCGTCGCCGTCCTGCTTGCCGTCCCGCTTGGCGTCCTTGGCGTCGTCGGCGGCCGGCTCGGCGGCCTTGGCCTCCGGCTCGGCGGCCTTCTCGGCCTCGGCGGCCTCGCCCTTGCCCAGGTCGATCTTCTTGTCGGCCGGGGCCTCGGTCTCGGTCAGCGACGAGGCGTCGTCCGGGACGACAGGGGTCTCGGACTCGTGCGGCTCGACGCCGTGGACGATGCGGTTGTACTCGGCGTCCTCCAGGACGGCGCCGATGGCGTTCTTCGCGTAGATCGCGTGGACGCCCGGGGCCACCTCGAGGAGGACCGTGTCGTCGTTGACCTCCTTGACGGTGGCGTACATGCCGCCGATCGTCCGCACACCGGTGCCCGGCTGCATCTGGTCGCGCATCTGCGCCGCCTGGCGCTGCTTGTTCTTGGCCGATCGCGTCATCAGGAACATGGCCCCGATGAGCACGATGAACGGCAGGAGAGTCACGATATTCACGGGACGGGGTTTCCTTCACACGACCGCGGGGGTGCGGCCTTCTACGGGGGTGGTATGCCGCGCCGGTACCGGACGGCATCGGCGGAGTCTAAGCGAGTCCGCGCCTATGGAACAACGCCCAGCATGGCACCGTGGTTCCTGACCGGACCAGCCCCCGCGCCGTCACCCGCCGAAGAGGCCCTGCTGGGGCGGGGTGCCCGCCGGACCCGCCGAACCGGCCTCGCGTACGAGGCCGAGGTGCTCCCACGCGGCCGGGGTCGCGATGCGGCCCCTGGGCGTACGGGCCAGCAGCCCCTCGCGGACGAGGAACGGCTCGGCGACCTCCTCGACCGTCTCGCGCTCCTCGCCGACGGCCACCGCCAGGGTGGACAGGCCCACCGGGCCGCCGCCGAAGAGCTTGAGCAGGGCGGTCAGCACGGCGCGGTCCAGCCGGTCGAGGCCGCGGGCGTCGACCTCGTAGACGTCGAGGGCCTGGGCGGCGATCTCGCGGGTGATCACCCCGTCGGCCTTGACCTGGGCGTAGTCGCGGACGCGGCGCAGCAGGCGGTTGGCGATGCGGGGCGTGCCCCGGGAACGGCCGGCGATCTCGGCGGCGCCCTCGTCCTCTATCTCCACGTCCAGCAGCCGGGCCGAACGGTGCACGACGCGCTGCAGCTCGGCGGGGGCGTAGAACTCCATGTGGCCGGTGAAGCCGAAGCGGTCGCGCAGCGGGGGCGGGAGCAGGCCGGCCCGGGTGGTGGCGCCGACGAGGGTGAAGGGCGGCAGCTCCAGGGGGATGGCGGTGGCGCCGGGGCCCTTGCCGACGATCACGTCGACGCGGAAGTCCTCCATGGCCATGTAGAGCATCTCCTCGGCCGGCCGCGACATGCGGTGGATCTCGTCGAGGAAGAGGACCTCTCCCTCGGTGAGGGAGGAGAGGATCGCCGCGAGGTCGCCGGCGTGCTGGATGGCGGGGCCGGAGGTGATGCGGATGGGGGCGCCCATCTCGGCCGCGATGATCATCGAGAGGGTGGTCTTGCCGAGGCCGGGGGCGCCGGAGAGCAGCACGTGGTCGGCGGTGGCGCCGCGGGCCCGGGCGGCCTTGAGGACGAGGTCGAGCTGCTCGCGCACGCGCTCCTGCCCGACGAACTCGCCGAGGTCCTTGGGGCGCAGCGCGGCTTCGACGGCCCGGTCCTCGCCGTCGGCGGCGGTGGCGACGAGGCGGTCGCCGGCGGGGGGTGTCTCCGCGTATGCGGATTCGTCGTCCCAGTTCACGGGGTGGACCTCACGGTTGGGTGATGGTTTACGGGCAGGCGTTCCGCGGGGCGGAGCGGGCTCACCGCGCCCGGTTCAGCGTCTGCAGCGCGGCCCGGAGCAGCTGGCCGACCTGCGGCGTGCCGCCCTCGGCGAGCACCGCTTCGGCCTTGGGCTCCACCGAGGCCACGGCCTCGTCGGCCTCGCGCGTGGCATACCCCAGCCCGACGAGCGCGGCATGCAGCTGATCGCGCCACCCCGGGGCCGCGGGCGCCGCGGCCGGCGCGGCCGAGCCGACCGGCTTGCCGAGCCGGTCCTTCAGCTCCAGCAGCAGCTTCTGCGCACCCTTCTTGCCGATGCCGGGCACGGCGGTCAGGGCCTTCTCGTCACCGGAGGCGAAGGCGCGCCGCAGGGCGTCGGGGCTGTGCACGGCCAGCATGGCCTGGGCGAGCCGGGGCCCCACCCCGCTCGCGGTCTGCAGGAGTTCGAAGGTCTGGCGCTCGTCGTCGTCGGCGAAGCCGTAGAGCGTCAGGGAGTCCTCGCGGACGACGAGGGAGGTGGCGAGGCGCGCCTGCTGGCCGATGCGCAGGCTCGCGAGGGTGCCGGGCGTGCACTGGACGGCCATGCCGATGCCGCCGACCTCGACGACCGCGGTGTCGGGGGCGAGGGCGGCGACGGGGCCGGAGACGAAGGCGATCATCGGGTGCCCTTCGGGAGGCGGAGGGGTGCGGTGGTGCCGCGCTGGGCGGCGGCGAGCTGCTGCAGGCGGCCGGCCGCCGGGGCGCGCCAGATGTGGCAGATGGCCAGGGCCAGGGCGTCTGCGGCGTCGGCCGGCTTCGGCGGTGCGTCGAGCCTCAGGAGGCGGGTGACCATGGCACCGACCTGGGCCTTGTCCGCCCGGCCGGAGCCGGTGACGGCGGCCTTGACCTCGCTGGGGGTGTGCAGGGCGACGGGCAGGCCGCGGCGGGCGGCGCACAGCATGGCGACGGCGCTGGCCTGGGCGGTGCCCATGACCGTGCGGACGTTGTGCTGGCTGAAGACGCGCTCCACTGCGACGAATCCGGGCCGGTGCTCGTCGAGCCACTGCTCGATGCCGCGCTCTATGAGGACCAGGCGGTCGGCGGTGTCGGCCTCGGCGGGGGTGCGCACGACGCCCACGCCGACCATGCGCAGCGGGCGGCCCGCCGTGCCCTCCACCACGCCGACGCCGCAGCGCGTCAGCCCCGGGTCCACACCCAGCACCCGCATGCGCCCCACCCCTCCTTGCGGCTGAACCGCCGCCGCTCTCGCGGACTGGCTGCTCACCCTTGGGGTTCCTCAAGTGGTGGTGCCGGCCCGTGGCAGCGATCTTCAACGTCTGCCTCAGGCTATCCGCTGCCACTGACAACGCGACGGGCCGACGGGACCGTGTCCCGCCGGCCCGTCGGCCGACCGCAGTCGGAAGCCTTACGCGTCGACCTTCGCCATGACCTCGTCCGAGACGTCGAAGTTGGCGAAGACGTTCTGGACGTCGTCGCTGTCCTCGAGCGCGTCGATCAGCTTGAAGATCTTGCGGGCGCCCTCTTCGTCGAGCTCCACCTGCATGGTGGGGACGAAGTTGGCCTCGGCCGAGTCGTAGTCGATGCCTTCGCTCTGGAGGGCGGTGCGGACCGCGACGAGGTCGGTGGCCTCGCTGAGGACCTCGAAGGACTCGCCGAGGTCGTTGACTTCCTCCGCACCGGCGTCCAGCACGGCGCCGAGCACGTCGTCCTCGGTGAGCTCGCCCTTGGGGACGATCACGACGCCCTTGCGGTTGAACAGGTAGGACACCGAGCCCGGGTCGGCCATGGAGCCGCCGTTGCGGGTCATGGCGACGCGCACGTCGGAGGCGGCGCGGTTGCGGTTGTCGGTGAGGCACTCGATGAGGACCGCGACGCCGTTCGGGCCGTAGCCCTCGTACATGATCGTCTCGTAGTCGGCGCCGCCGGCCTCAAGGCCACCGCCGCGCTTGACCGCGGAGTCGATGTTCTTGTTCGGGACGGACTGCTTCTTCGCCTTCTGGATGGCGTCGTAGAGGGTCGGGTTGCCCTCGATGTCGACGCCGCCCATGCGGGCCGCGACCTCGATGTTCTTGATGAGCTTCGCGAAGAGCTTGCCGCGCTTGGCGTCGATCACGGCCTTCTTGTGCTTCGTCGTAGCCCATTTAGAGTGGCCGGACATCCGCCTGTCTCCTTCGCGTAACCAAATTCTGAGAACGAACGACTGAGATCCTACCGGGGCCCGGCTACCGGGCTGCGCGCACCATGTCCACGAAGTAGGCGTGGACCCGGTGGTCGCCGGTGAGCTCCGGGTGGAAGGACGTCGCCAGCACGTTGCCCTGGCGCACCGCGACGGTGTGGCCGTCGTGGGTGGCGACGATCTCGGCCGCGGCGCCGACGGACTCGACCCAGGGGGCGCGGATGAAGACGCCCTCGACGGGGCCGCCTTCGATGCCCGCCATCTCGACGGCCGCCTCGAAGGACTCGTTCTGCCGGCCGAAGGCGTTGCGGCGGACGATCATGTCGATGCCGCCGAGCGTCTCCTGGTCCTCCCGCCCGTCCAGCAGCTTGTCGGCCAGCATGATCATGCCGGCGCAGGTGCCGTAGACGGGCATCCCGGCGCGGACGCGCTCGCGCAGCGGCTCCAGCAGGCCGAAGACGACGGCGAGCTTGGACATGGTGGTGGACTCGCCGCCGGGTATCACCAGGCCGTCGACCTCGGCGAGCTCCTCGGGGCGGCGGACCGGGCGGGCGAGCGCGTCGGCGGCGGCGAGGGCGATGAGGTGCTCGCGGACGTCGCCCTGGAGGGCGAGGACGCCGATGGTGGGGGTGGACACGGGGGTTCTCCGTCTCGGGTCTGGACGACAGGAGGCGGGCCGCTGTGTTGCGCGGGCCGCCCTACCGGTGAAGCGGTGTGTTACCAGCCGCGGTTGGCGTAGCGCTCGGCCTCGGGCAGGGTGTCGCAGTTGATGCCGACCATGGCCTCGCCGAGGTTGCGGGAGGCGTCCGCGATGACCTTCGGGTCGTCGTAGAAGGTGGTGGCCTTCACGATGGCGGCGGCGCGCTTGGCCGGGTCGCCCGACTTGAAGATGCCGGAGCCGACGAAGACGCCCTCGGCGCCGAGCTGGCGCATCAGCGCGGCGTCGGCCGGGGTGGCCACGCCACCGGCGGAGAAGAGGACGACCGGCAGCTTGCCGAGCTCGGCGACCTCCTTGACGAGCTCGTACGGGGCGCGCAGCTCCTTGGCGGCGGCGAACAGCTCGTTGTTGTCGAAGCCGCGCAGCTTGGCGATCTCGTTCTTGATCTGGCGCAGGTGGCGCACGGCCTCCACGACGTTGCCGGTGCCGGCCTCGCCCTTGGAGCGGATCATGGCCGCGCCCTCGGCGATGCGGCGCAGGGCCTCGCCCAGGTTGGTGGCACCGCAGACGAAGGGGGTGGTGAAGGCCCACTTGTCGGAGTGGTTGATCTCGTCGGCCGGGGTGAGGACCTCGGACTCGTCGATGTAGTCGACGCCGAGGGACTGCAGGACCTGGGCCTCGACGAAGTGGCCGATGCGGGACTTGGCCATGACCGGGATGGAGACGGCCCCGATGATCTCCTCGATCATGTTGGGGTCGGACATCCGGGCCACGCCGCCGTCCTTGCGGATGTCGGCCGGCACCCGCTCGAGGGCCATGACCGCGACCGCGCCCGCGTCCTCGGCGATCTTCGCCTGCTCGGCGTTGACGACGTCCATGATCACGCCGCCCTTGAGCTGCTCGGCCATGCCGCGCTTGACGCGGGCGGTACCGGTCTCGGGGGTGGTGGACGTGCTGGGGACCGTGCTGGACACGTTGTGACCTCACTATCAAGGGCGGTGATGCTGCGCCCCTCATACAACCGATCCGGCTTTCCCCGGAAAAAGAGCCAATCCGAGGCCGGTGGCTTGTCCGGGTGGGTCAGTGGCTCGCCCGGGCCTCCAGGACGGCGGGCGGTTCGTCGTCCATTTCGAAGGCCATCGGGAAGGGCGCGTGGCCCGCGAGCCGGAACCAGCGCACCACGCGGTGCTTGCGTACGGCGCGGGCGGCGCGGACCGCGTCGTTGTGGAAGCGGCGGGCCATCGGCACCCGCCGGACCGCTTCGGACAGCTCGGTCAGGGACTCCTCGCCGCCGGGGGCCTCCCGGACGACCTCGACCTGCGGCACCTCCGCGAAGACCGCCCGCAGGGCCTGGCTCAGCTCGCTCTCGGCGACCTCGCGCTGCTCCTCCTCGGCCTGCCGTGCCGCGTGCGCGGCCTGGTAGAGCACGATCGAGGCGGCCGGGTCGAGGACTCCGGCCGTGCCCAGCTCCTGGGCGACCGACGCGCGGCGCAGGAGCTGGGCGTCCAGCGCGGCGCGGGCGGCGTCGATGCGGCTGTGCAGGCGATCCAGCCGGCCCGCGGTCCAGCTCAGGTAGACGCCGATGACGACCAGGGCGACGACGATCCAGATCAGTGTGGTCACGCCGGGCCACGTTACCGCTCGTGGCGGGGGCCGCCGTCCTGCCCGGGCGTGCGCGGCTGCGCACGCTCCACCTGCGGGTGGAGACGGGTGGAGACAGGCGGGGAAGGGCCTGCAGATCTCCACCCCCGCTCCGATCCTTCTCCACCCGGCCGGCGCCTAGCGTCGTTGCAGGACACCGAAGTCGCAGCACGCCGAGGACCGGCCGGACCAGCCGGCACACCGGCAGACCGACCGACCGCAGACCGGCAGACCGACCGGCAGACCAGCGGACCGGCGAAGGACCGGGGAGGAAGCCCCATGACACCGCAGCTGACATCACAGATGACACCCCGGACCCGGCGAGCGCTGCTCGTCCCGATGGCCGTCACGATCGCGCTGCCGCTCGCGCTGTATTACGTGCTGCGGGCGCAGGGGGTCGCACAATGGCAGGCCCTGTTGATCAGCGGAGCGATACCGGCTGCGCACGCGATCGTGACGGCCGTCCGCCGGCGGCACCTCGCCCTCTTCGACCTGCTCGTCGTCGCCCTGCTGGCCGTCTCGGCGGCCACCTCGCTGATCAGCGGGGATCCGCGGGTGCTGCTGCTGAAGGACGCCGCGATACCGGCCGTGCTGGGCCTGTGGATCGCGGGCACCCTGCTGCTCGCCCGTCCCTTCGCCTTCCATTTCGGCGCGCATCTGCGCCGCGGCGGCGGCGAGGCGGAGGCCGAGCACGCCTGGCGGGACATACCCGCCTACCGGCAGGCGCTGCGGAGCCTCACCCTGCTGTGGGGCGGGGCGCAGTTGCTCGACGCGGCACTGAGCACGGTGGCGGCGCTGACCCTGCCGGTCGACGCGGTCCCGGTGATCGGCCGGATCCAGTCCTTCGCCCTGCTGGGCCTGGTGATCGCGATCACCGTACGGCGCAGCCGCCGCTTCCGCGCCCGCCACGGGATATCCCTGTTCGGGACGGCGGGTGCTGCGGTCCCGGCGCCCGCGGGGTGATCCGCCGGAAGGCTAGTCGCGCGCCAGGCCGAAGCGGGCGCGCAGGCCCGTGCGTTCGTCGGCGGCGACCGAGGCCGCGCCGGCGGTGACCGTCTCGTAGACGGCCAGGATGTCGGCGCCCACGCGGGACCAGTCGAAGCGGCGCACGTGGGCGCTGCCGCGCTCGCTCAGGCCGGTCCTCAGCTCCTGGTCGCCCAGCAGCCGCACGGCCGCGGCGGCGAGCGCACCGGCGTCCTCGTTGGCGAACAGCTCCCCGGCCGAGCCCTGGTCGAGGACCTGGGCGAAGGCGTCCAGGTCGCTGGCGAGGACGGGAGCGCCCGCCGACATCGCCTCGACCAGGATGATGCCGAAGGACTCCCCGCCCGTATTGGGGGCGACGTAGACGTCGACGCTGCGCAGCAGCCGCGCCTTGTCCTCGTCGCTGACCATGCCGAGGAACTCGACGCGCTCGCGCATCTCCCGGGGCAGGCCCGCCACGGCCTCCTCCTCGTCGCCCCGGCCGGCGACCAGCAGCCGGGCGCCGGGGCACTCGGCGAAGATCTTCGGCAGGGCGCGCATCAGCACCGGCAGGCCCTTGCGCGGCTCGTCGATGCGGCCGATGAAGCCGATCGTCCCGCCCTGCCACTCCTGCTTCGGCTCGGCGCGGGCGAAGAAGTCCACGTCGACCCCGTTGGGGATGACCACGGCGTCGCCGCCGAGGTGCTCGACCAGCGTCCTGCGGGCGTACTCGCTCACCGCGATGCGGGCGCTGATCTTCTCCAGGGCGGGCTGGAGGATCGGATAGGCCGCGATCATCGCGCGGGAGCGCGGATTGGAGGTGTGGAAGGTCGCCACGATCGGGCCCTGCGCGGCCCAGCAGGTCAGCAGACCCAGGGACGGGGAGGTGGGCTCGTGGATGTGGATGACGTCGAAGTCGCCGTCGTGCAGCCAGCGCCGCACCCGTGCGGCCGACAGGAAGCCGAAGTTCAGCCGGGCCACGGAGCCGTTGTACGGGACCGGGACGGCCCGTCCCGCCGAGACCACGAAGGGCGGCAGAGGCGTCTCGTCGTCCGCCGGTGCCAGCACCGACACCTCGTGGCCCAGCCGGATGAGGTGCTCGGCCAGGTCGCGGATGTGGAACTGCACGCCGCCGGGCACGTCCCACGAATACGGACAGACGATCCCGATCCTCACGCCTCGGCCCTCCGGTCGCTCTCGGCCCTGCCCGCGCCCTCGTCCGGCGTGCCCTGCGGGTCCCGCGGCTCCCGGGCCGGCCCGCCGGCCGCCGCGTCCGCCGCCCCGGAGGGCCGGTCCGGGCGCGGGTCGAGGTCGGCGAGCCACAGGCGCTGGAGCATGTGCCAGTCCTGCGGGTGCTCGGCGATGCCGGAGGCGAACGCGTCGGCCAGGCGCTGCGTCATCACCGAGGCCTTCTCCGCGCGCGTGCCCTCCCCTGGCACCTCGATCGGGGCGTGCACGCGCCCCTGCATCACCGGCGAGCGGTCGTACCAGAGCGTCACCGGGATCAGCAGCGCCCCGGTCTGCACGGCCAGCATCGCGGGCCCGGCCGGCATCTTCGCGGCCTCGCCGAAGAACGTCACCTCTATCCCCGAGGAGGACAGGTCACGGTCGGCCACCAGGCACACCAGGCCCCCGGCGCGCAGCCGGCGCGCCAGCGTGCCGAAGGCGCTGCCGCCCGCGTGGGGCAGTACCTCCATGCCCAGCCCCTCGCGGTAGGCCACGAAGCGGTCGTAGAGCGTCTCCGGCTTCAGCCGCTCGGCCACGGTGGTGAAGGGCACCCCCAGGCGCGTGGTCACCCACGCCCCGGCGAGGTCGTAGTTGCCCATGTGGGGCAGCGCGATCACCACGCCGCGCCCGCTCGCCAGGCCCTCCTCCAGGTGGTGCAGGTCCTGCGGGGCGAAGGCCGTGCGGATGCGCTCCTCGCTCCACGCCGGCAGCCGGAAGGACTCCATCCAGTAGCGCATGTACGAGCGCATGCCCGCCCGGGACAGCCGCGCCAGACGCTCCGGGGACGCCTCCGGCAGCACGCGCGCCAGATTGGCCTCCAGCCGCAGCACCCCCTTGCCGCGCCGCCGCCACGCCGCGTCGGCGATCTGCTGCCCCAGCCGGACGGCCACCGGCTCCGGCAGCTTCTTGACCGCGGCCCAGCCGAGCCCGTACAGCGCGTCGGTCAGCTGCTCCTTCACCCGTTGCCACCGCCCTGCGCCGCGGACGCCCCGGCCGCCGCCTCCGCCTCCGCCTCCGCCTCGGCGGACTCACGGCGCACCGTCACCACCCGCTGGATCAGGGTGACCATGCTGCCCACGGCCACGATCCACAGCGCCACCGGCAGCAGGTACTGGATGCCCGGCACGCCGAACTTGTGCAGGCCCGCGAAACCGCACGCCACCAGCGAGATGACCAGCCGCTCGGCACGTTCCACCAGGCCGTTCACGTTCACCGGCAGGCCGATGCTCTCACCGCGCGCCTTGGTGTACGAGACGACCTGGCCGCTGGCGAGACAGAAGATCGACACCGCGCACAGCACGTTGTCGTCACCGCCGCCCGCGTACCACAGGGCGAGCCCGCCGAAGATCGCCGAATCGGCGACCCGGTCGAGCGTGGAGTCCAGGAAGGCCCCCCAGCGGCTGGAGCGGCCCAGCTGGCGGGCCATGTTGCCGTCCACCAGGTCCGAGAAGACGAACAGGGTGATGACGACCGTGCCCCAGAAGAACTCCCCCTGGGGGTAGAAGACCAGTGCGCCCGCCACCACGCCACCGGTACCGATGAGGGTCACCGCGTCGGGGCTGACGCCGAGGCGGATGAGCAGGGCGGCGAACGGCGTGAGAACACGCGTGAAGAACGCACGCGCGTACTTGTTCAGCATGGCCTTCCCGAAGGGGTGTCGTATCGGGCCGCGTGGTCAGGAGGCCACCGGCTGGCCCATCGTAGCCAGGCGCCCCCGGGCAGCCGCGCACGCACCGCTCGCAGCAGGCGCACCGCCGCCCCCACCGCTTGCGGGCCCGCCCCTCGCGGGGCGTACGGATGCGCCTCCGTGTGCGACGTATGGACGCAGCGTTACCGCAGTGGAAAGCTCGATGTACCGCAGGTGTCGACCGGGAGGCGGGACACATGGGCGAAAAGACGGGCACGTACCCAGGGGCCGCGGGCAGAGCAGTATCGGCCGACCGGCCGAGCCACGTACGCAATGTGGTGCTGGTCGGCCACAGCGGCTCAGGAAAGACCACGCTGGTGGAGGCCCTCGCGCTGACCACGGGCGCGGTCAACCGGGCCGGCCGCGTCGAGGACGGCGGCACGCTGTCGGACTACGACGAGATCGAGCACCGCCAGCAGCGCTCGGTCCAGCTGTCGCTGGCCCCCGTCGAATGGGCCGGCATCAAGATCAACCTACTGGACACCCCCGGCTACGCCGACTTCGTCGGGGAACTCAGGGCCGGTCTGCGCGCGGCGGACGCGGCCCTCTTCGTCGTCTCGGCCGCCGAGGGCGCCGAGAACATCAACGGCGCCACCCGCATGGTCTGGGAGGAGTGCGCGGCCGTCGGCATGCCCCGCGCCATCGTCATCACCCATCTGGAGTCGGCCCGCTCCGACTTCGAGGAAATGACGCAGACCTGCCGCGCGGCCTTCGGCGGGGACTCCCCTGACGGCGTGCTCCCGCTCTACCTGCCGCTGCACGGACCCGAGGGCCCCGACGGGCACCGCCCCGTCGCCGGCCTCATCGGCCTGCTCTCCCAGCGCGTCTTCGACTACTCCTCCGGCGAGCGGACCGAGGCCGCACCCGGCCCCGAGCACCTGCCCCTCATCGAGGAGGCCCGCAACCGGCTCATCGAGGGCATCATCGCCGAGAGCGAGGACGAGACCCTCATGGACCGCTACCTCGGCGGCGAGGAGATCGACGTCAAGACCCTCGTCGAGGACCTGGAGCGCGCCGTCGCACGCGGCACCTTCCACCCCGTCCTCGCCGCGGCCCCCGCCACCGAGGGCGCCAAGGCGGGCCTGGGCACCGTCGAGCTCCTGGAGCTCATCACCGGCGGCTTCCCCACCCCCCTCGAACGCGAGGTCCCGGTCGTCACCACCCCCGACGGCCGCCCCCACGCGCCCGTGACCTGCGACCCCGCGGGCCCGCTCGCCGCCGAAGTGATCAAGACCTCCTCCGACCCCTACGTCGGCAGGATCTCCCTCGTCCGCGTCTTCTCCGGCACCCTGCGCCCCGACGAGACCGTCCACGTCTCCGGCCACGGCCTGGAGGACCGCGGCCACGAGAGCCACGACGTCGACGAACGCATCGGCGCCCTCTCCTCGCCCTTCGGCAAACAGCAGCGCCCCCTCCCCCAGGCCATCGCCGGGGACATCGCCTGCGTCGCCAAGCTCAGCCGCGCCGAGACCGGCGACACGCTCTCCGCCAAGGGCGACCCCCTGCTCATGGAGCCCTGGCAGATGCCCGACCCGCTCCTGCCCGTCGCGATCCAGGCACACAGCAAGCCCGACGAGGACAAGCTCTCCCAGGGCCTGGCCCGCCTCGTCGCCGAAGACCCCACCATGCGCCTGGAGCAGAACCCGCACACCCACCAGGTGGTCCTCTGGTGCCTGGGCGAAGCCCACCGCGACGTCGCCCTGGAACGCCTGCGCTCCCGCTACGGCGTGCAGGTCGACGTCGTCCCCCACAAGGTGTCGCTCCGCGAGACCTTCGGCACCAAGGCGGCCGGCCGCGGCCGGCACGTCAAACAGTCCGGAGGCCACGGCCAGTACGCCATCTGCGAGATCGAGGTCGAACCGCTGCCCGGCGGCTCCGGCATCGAATTCGTCGACAAGGTCGTCGGCGGCGCCGTCCCCCGCCAGTTCATCCCCTCCGTGGAGAAGGGCGTCCGCGCCCAGGCCGCCCGCGGCGTCGCCGCCGGCTATCCCCTGGTCGACATCCGGGTCACCCTCCTCGACGGCAAGGCGCACTCGGTGGACTCCTCCGACGCCGCCTTCCAGACCGCCGGCGCCCTCGCCCTGCGAGAAGCCGCGGCCGAGGCGAAGATCCACCTCCTGGAGCCCGTCGCCGAGATCGAGGTCCTGGTCTCCGACGACTACGTCGGCCCCGTGATGAGCGACCTGTCCGGGCGGCGCGGCCGCGTCATCGGAACCGAGCAGTCCGGCGCGGGCCGCACCCTGGTGCGCGCCGAGGTGCCCGAGATCGAGATCGGCCGCTACGCCGTCGACCTGCGCTCCCTGTCACACGGCACCGGCCGCTTCACCCGCTCCTACGCCCGCCACGAACCGATGCCCCCTCAGGTCGCCGAGCGGCTACGGGAATCGGCCGGATCCGGAGGGTAACGGGCGCAATCCGCCCGCCTCGCACCATCCGGGGCGGGCGGCCTTCACGATCTCTGCGACAGCCGGCACCCCGCGCCGATACGCTTGAGCCGCGGACCAACACGTATGACGCGGGCGGTCGTCGGCATCCGTCGAAGGCCGCAGCACCGGACATGCGCGGCATTGGGGGCAGCAGTGGCAGCAGGGGACCCGTTCGACTTCAGCCCCGGGGCGCAGATCCCGCTCTCGGGCTCCTCGGGACAGACCGCGGCGACACAGGCGCTCGCCTCCGCCGCCTACCGCGACGGACCGGTCGACCAGCTCCTCAAGGCCAATTCCGACTGGGCCAAGTCCGAAGTCAAGCCGCCGCGCATATCGCTCTTCGAACCCAACCTCGGCGAGGCCTTCGCCCGCGCCGTCCAGCTGCGCGTGCTCGGCGGCGGCCGCAAACCCCTCATCCAGTCCTTCGGCCTCGACCCGCAGCCCGTCGTCGAGCACTGCCTCGCCGCCAACCGCATCCGCAAGCAGCGCGACGCCAAACTCACCCTCATCATGGGCGTCTGCGGCCTGCTCTTCCTCCCCGGCGTCCTGCTGTGGCTCGGCGTCTTCCAGCTCCGCCGCACCATCGCCGGCGCCCAGAACAAGCGCGCCGGCGCCCTCGGCACCGCCCTCCTCGTCGCCCTCGGCATCCTCGCCGCCATCCTCCTGGTGAAGCTGCCCTTCCAGGGCTTCTGGGCCTTCTACCTGCGCGCCATGCTCATCGCCCCGCTCATCGGCGGCTTCTGGGCCAAGACCGTCTGCGAGCGCACCGCCAAGGACCTCCGCGACCGCTGGACCGGCCTGCTCTCCGGCGGAGGCGTCGGCGCCAAGATCCCCGAAGCCGTCCCCAAGAACCCCGGCGAGACCGCCGCCGAACGGCTCCGCCAGTCCCTGGAGCGCCTCGCCGCCGAACAGCAGAGCAACGTCGCCTTCTACGCCGGCACCAAGGGCATACTCGGCATGGGCACCCGCTGGGGCAGCTGGCACCTCGCCGAAGAGCTCGTCCCGCTCGAACCCGGCAAGGAGATCAACCCCTTCCGCAGCTGGGACGTCGTCCGCGCCATCCACGACCAGCTCCACCTCCTGGAGCGCAGCCCCCTGCACACCGGCGGCTTCCCCACCCCCTCCGTCGAGCACTGGGTCGTCTCCGACGTCGGCGAGGGCGCCGGCGCCGTCTCCCGCCCCGAAGGCACCGACGGCTTCCAGATAAGGGGCGCCGAGCTCCAGAAGATCTGCAACGAGCAGCAGTTCGGCGCCGGCAGCCGGCACTACCTCGGCGTCCAGTTCGTCCTCTGGGACGGCCAGCTCGTCATCACCCTCCTCATCACCGTCACCGTCCTGCACAAGACGCTGCGCATCGAGGTCACCGGCCACGCCCTCGGCCCGGTCAACGGCATCTTCATGGGCAAGCCCTCCGCCCGCACCAAGACCACCCCCAAGACCATCAAGTTCTGGGAGACCAGGACGAGGACGCTCTCCATCCTCCCGCCCCGCGAGATCGTCCGCCTCGCCGCCCGCGCACCCCTCACCTGGTACCCGCCCCTCCTGGAGTACTGGGGCGGCAAGCTCGTCCTGCCCGAGCCCTTCGGCCTCCGCCACGCCTGGGCCGACAAGCCCTGGCGCCACCGCTTCATGGCCGACGACGCCCTGCGCGCCACCACCCCCGTGCTGCGCGTCGTCCACGAGGCCGCCCTGCGCGTCCTCAAGGAACACGGCGTCAACACCGACCGCTTCAACAGCCGCGCCATGTCCCTCAGCGGCGCCGTCCAGGACGCCAAGCCGGGCGCGGCGGACGTCTACAACGCCTGACCGGGCGCCGGGGCAGGCAACAGCCCCGGCGCCCGGTCTCACACCTGCGTCACCCGCCGCACCTCAGCGGAAGATCCCGGTGTGGCCCAGCGAATACCGGCCCGGCTGCGGATACACCGCGAGACCGTGCGGCCCCGCCCCCACCGGGATCTTGGCGATCTGATGCCCGTCCCGGGTGTCGATGGCGTACACCTCCGAGTCGTAACGCCCCGACAGCCACAGCACATTGCCGTCCGCCGACACCCCGCCCATGTCCGGACTCCCGCCCTCCGGCAGCTCCCACTTCTTCACCAGCTTGCGGCTCGGCAGATCCAGCACCGAGATCGAACCCTCGCCCCGGTTGGAGATGTACATCGACTTCGAGTCCCGGCTCACGTACAACCCGTGCGCGCCCTTGCCCGTCGGCATCAGCCACGGCTCGGTGAACTTGTCACCGTCCAGCACCCACACCCCGTCCGCCATCATGTCCGCGACGTACCAGGTCCTGCCGTCCGAAGAGATCTTCACGTCCTGCGGCATCGCCCCCTCGAACGGCAGCTTCTGCTGGCCGATCACCTTCATCTTCGCCGTGTCGACCTTCAGCAGCTCCCCCGAGAACTCGCACGAGACGATGAAGTACCTCCCGTCCGGCGAGAAGTCCGCGTGGTTCACCCCCTTGCACGAGACCGGCTCCGTCTTCTTCCGCTTCATCGTCTGGGCGTCCCGGAACACCAGCTCCCGGTCCATCGACGCCATCACCACCGCGTACTTGCCGTCCGGCGTGAAATAGAGGTTGTACGGATCGTGGACGTCTACCGTCCGCCCCTTCTTCCCCGTCGCCGGATCGATCGCCGTCAGCGTGTGACCACGGTCGTTGTTCACCCACAGCGTCTTCATGTCCCACGACGGCACCACGTGCTGCGGCTGGTTCCCCACCGGGATCGTCTCGATCACCTTGTACGTCTTCGGATCGATCACGCTCACCGTGTTCGACTCCGTGTTGGGCACGTACACCCGCGACGGGAAGTCCTTCACCACCGGCGACAGCTGATTGGGCCGGTCCGCCGCGTACAGGTCGTGCGGATCCAGCAGCGGCGGCATCCCCGGCAGGCCCGCCGCCGGCGCGGCACCCCGCCGCTCCTGCTGCTCCTGCTGCTGCCCGCTGTCCTTGTGCGGCGCACGGTCGGCGGCCTCCGTACCGGAATCCCCACCGCAGCCGGAGGCCAGCAGGGCACAGGCGGCGGCGAACAGCACGGCACGGTGCACACGGTGCGTCCCGCGCAGACGCGGCCGCCTCAGAGAGCTCGAGAACGAGGAGAACTGGTTCATCAGGTCAGCAGCTCCGTTGTCGTCACCGCGCGCAGACCGCGGCGGTGCAGGCCGTCGAGGATCGCGGGCAGCGCGGCCACCGTGCCCGCGTGCCCGAAGTGCAGGCTCACCACCGACCCGGGCCGCACCGCGCCCAGCACGGTGCGCCGGACCGCCTCCGGCCCGGGATCGGTGAAGTCCAAGGAGTCCACGTCGTAGGAGAGAACGTGCGGATAGCCGGCCTGCCGGGCCAGCCGGACCACCTGCTCGGTGGCGCGCCGCGCCCGCGAGGGCCGGAACCAGCGGCCGATCCCGCCCGTCAGCCGCCGCAGCCGCTCCGCGCACTGCGTGATCTCCGCGGAGGCCGCGGCCGCGGGCATCGCACAGATGTCGAGGTGGCGCATCGTGTGGTTGCCCAGCTCGTGACCGCCGTCGAGGATCCGCCGCGCGAGCTGCGGCTGGGCGTCCAGCCAGGTCCCCACGGCGAGCACGG
>NZ_JBPQTS010000048.1:0-42712 GCF_051386455.1 Streptomyces sp. URMC 124 | reverse complement strand
GCCCCCGCCGGCTGGAGCACCGCCCGCCACGGCGACTGGCTCCACGTCTTCCCCGCCGGGGAGGACGGCGGTCCGCGCCCCGGGCAGCCCCTCCAGGGATGGAAGATCCACGTCTCGGCCACCGCCGACACCGCGGACAAGACCGCCGCCGACGTCTGGGACTACTGCGTCGCCCGGGACATCCCGTTCAAGTTCGTCCCCGGCGCGCACCTGCTCCACCTGCGCAACAGCAAGTACGCGGAGCGAGGCCACAGCGGGAAGTTCGTCACCGTCTACCCCTCCGGCGAGGAGGAGCTGCACGCCACCCTCGCCGGGCTGCAGGAGATCGTCGGCGGCCGCCCCGGTCCGTACATCCTCACCGACCTGCGCTGGCACGAAGGCCCCCTCTACGTCCGCTACGGCGCCTTCACCCGCCGCTTCTGCATCGACGGCCGCGGCGCCCTCGTGCCCGCCGTCGAGGACGGGGACGGCAAGCTCGTCCCCGACTCCCGCAACCCCGCCTTCCAGATCCCGCCGTGGGTGACGCTGCCGGACTTCCTGGCACCGCACCTCGCCGCCCGCAACGCCACCACCGTCGGCGACCTGCCCTACCGCATCGAGAAGGCCCTGCACTTCTCCAACGGCGGCGGCGTCTACGCCGGCACCGACACGCGCGACGGCCGGAAGGTCGTCCTCAAGGAAGGCCGCCCCCACGCCGGGCTCGCCGCCGACGGAGCCGACGCCGTGGCCCGCCTGGAGCGCGAGAAGGACGCCCTGGAGCGGCTCGCCGGCCTCGGCGTCGCCCCCGAGCCACGGGACTGGCTCACCATCGGCGACCACCGCTTCCTCGTCATGGACTTCATCGAGGGCAAGCCCCTCAACTCCTTCTTCGCCCACCGCCACCCGCTGCTCGCCGCGGAACCGGAGCCCACCGCCACCGCCGACTACACCGCGTGGGCGCTGCGCATCCACCGCGCCGTCGAGGAGGCCGTCGAGAAGGTCCACGCCCGCGGCGTCGTCTTCAACGACCTGCACATGTTCAACATCATGGTCGCGCCCGACGAACGCTCCGTCGTCCTCATCGACTTCGAGGCCGCCGCCCCCGCCTCCGAGCACGGTCGGCAAGTCGTCGCCCACCCCGGCTTCTTCGCCCCGCCGGACCGCCGCGGCGCCGACGTCGACCGCTACGCCCTGGCCTGCCTGCGGCTCGCGCTCTTCCTGCCCATCACCACGCTGTTCGTGATCGACCGGGCCAAGGCGGCCCACCTGGCCGAGGTGATCGCCGAACAGTTCCCGGTGCCGCGGGAGTTCCTCGACGAGGCGGTGGCGGAGATCATGCGGGGGGCGGGGAGCGTGCCGGCCGAAGGAGCCGTACCCGCCGTGCTCGCCGAGGGAGCCGTATCCCCCGTGCTCGCCGAGGGGGCCGAGCCCGCCGTGCTCACCGAGGGGGCCGAGCCCGCCGCCTCCGAAGCCTCGGGAGCGCCCGGGCGGCGCACCCACACCCTCGCCCCCGGCGCCGGCCGCGCCCTCCCGCCGCACGAACTGCCCGACCCCGCCGAGGACTGGCCCCGCGCCCGCGCGTCCATGGTCCGCGCCCTCCTCGCCTCCGCCACGCCGGAGCGCGACGACCGCCTCTTCCCCGGGGACATCGCCCAGTTCGCCGAGGGCGGCGGCCTCGGCCTCGCCCACGGCGCCGCCGGAGTCCTGCACGCCCTCGCAGAAGCCGGCGCGGAGCGCTACGAAGAGGGCGAGCAGTGGCTGCTGCGGCACACGGACCCCGTGCCGTCCGGAACCCCGCTCGGCCTCTACGACGGGCTCGCCGGCGTCGCCTGCACCCTCGACCGCCTCGGCCACACCCGGCGCGCCCTGGACCTGTCCGGGCTCATGCTCGGCGAGCAGTGGCAGCGCCTCACCTCCGACCTGCGCAGCGGCCTGGCCGGCGTCGGCCTCGCCCTCGACCACCTCGCCCGCACCACCGGCGAGCGCCAGCTCCACGACCAGGCCGTCGAGGCCGCCCAGCTCCTCGCCGACCGGCTCGCCGCAGACGCCGCCGACCGGTCCGCTCAAGGGGAGGGCGGCAGCGCGCCCCGCAAGCGCGCCGGGCTCCTGCGCGGCGCGAGCGGCCCCGCCCTGCTCTTCCTGCGGCTGTACGAGCGCACCGGCGCCCCCGCCCTCCTCGACCTCGCCGAGCAGGCCCTGCGCACCGACCTCGCCCGCTGCACCCGCACGCCCAGCGGCACCCTCGAAGTCGACGAGGGCTGGCGCACCATGCCGTACCTCGGTGACGGCAGCGCCGGCATCGGCATGGTCCTGGACGACTTCCTGGCCCTCGCCCCGGACCCCGACCCGTACTTCACGGACGCCCGCGACGGCATCCTCACCGCCGCCCGGTCGCGCTTCTACGCCCAGCCCGGGCTGTTCCAGGGCCGGGCCGGGATGATCCTGCACCTCGCCCGCACCACCGCGCCCGGCGCGAGCGCGGAACACCTGTCCGCGCAGGTCCGCGGGCTGTCCTGGTACGCCATGTCCTACCGGGGCGAACTCGCCTACCCCGGCAGCCAGATGATGCGGCTGTCCATGGACCTCGCCACCGGAACGGCCGGCTGCCTGCTCGCCCTCACCGCCGCCCTCGACGGCGCCCGGCCCGCCGCAGGGCCCGCGCAGCTGCCGTTCCTCCCGCCCCCTCCGGGGCCCCGAAGCCGGCTCCATGCCGTTGTGGAGCCGTAGCAAGAAAACGCAAGAGAAACCCAATCCCCGTCCCCACGGGAATCCCACGAAAGGAACACGACCATGGCGCTCCTCGACCTGCAGAGCATGGAGTCCGACGAGAACACCGGCGGTCACGGCGGCGGCGGTCAGAGCACGGTCAGCCTGCTCTCCTGCGTCAGCACCGCGAGCGTGCTGATCTGTCTGTGATCCGGCACCGGATCCGACGCTGATCCGGCACCGGGCGGGCCCTTCCTGCGACGAGGGGCCCGCCCGGGTCCGCCGTTTCCCCACGGACCTTCCCCACGGATGGTACGGACACGAGGGCCCCCGACCCATGGCACACACCCGCACCGCCACGGCCGCCGCCGGAGACCGGCTGCTGCTCGCCACCGCCCGGCACAGCGCCGCCCGCGCGGTCGCGCTCGCCCTCCTCGCGGTCGCCTCCACCGGAGCGGCCCTGCTGCTGCCCGTCACCCTCGGCCACACCCTCGACCTGCTCCTCGCCCGCCGCGGCGCCGACGCCGGCCGCTGGGTCGTCCTGTGCGGGCTCCTCGTCGCCGGGCCGGCCGCCCTCGACGCCCTCACCGAACTCCTCACCGGCACCACGGCCGCCCGCGCCACCGCCCGGCTGCGCCACCGGCTGCTGGGCCACGTCCTCGCCGCGGGCCCGCAGGTCACCGGCCGCTTCCCGCCCGGCGACCTCGTCACCCGCCTCGTCGGCAACGCCGCCGACACCGGCACCGCGCCCGCCACGCTCGCGCACGCCGCCGCCTCCGTGGCCGGCCCCGTCGGCGGGATCGTCGCCCTCGGTCTCATCGACCCCTGGCTCGCGCTCGCCTTCCTCGCCGGCGCCCCCCTGCTCGCCGTCCTCCTGCGGGCCTTCACCCGCGCTTCAACGGACTGCGTCGCCCGCTACCAGCAGCTCCAGGGAGACATCGCCGGGCGTCTCGTCGAAGCGCTCGGAGGCGCCCGCACCGTCGCCGCGGCCGGCACCGCCGCCCGCGAAGAGGCCCGCATCCTCGAACCGCTGCCCGCGCTCTCCCGCGAAGGGCACCGCATGTGGCGCGTCCAGGGCCGCTCCACGGCCCAGGCCGGCACGCTCGTGCCGCTGCTGCAGATCACCGTCCTCGCCGTCGCCGGCCTCCGGCTCTCCCAGGGGCTCCTCACCGTCGGAGACCTCCTCGCCGCCTCCCGCTACGCCGTGCTCGCCACCGGCGTCGGCATGCTCGTCGGCCACCTCAACGCCGCGGCCCGCGCCCGCGCCGCGGCCGCCCGCTCCGCGGAGGTCCTCGCGGTGCCCGAAGTCCCTTACGGCGAGCGGCGTCTGCCGCCCGGGCCCGGCACGCTGGAACTGCGGGGCGTGAGCGTCGTGCGGGGCGGGCGGACGGTCCTGCGCGAGGTGAGCGTGACGGTGCCCGGGGGAAGTTCCCTGGCCGTCGTCGGACGCTCCGGCAGCGGCAAGTCCGTCCTCGCCGAAACGGCCGGCCGGCTCGCCGACCCCGACGCCGGCACCGTCCTTCTCGACGGCGTCCCGCTGCCCGCCCTCCGCCGCGGCGAACTGCGCCGCGCCGTCGGACACGCCTTCGCCCGGCCCGCGCTGCTGGGCGGCACGATCGGCGGCACGATCGGCTTCGGGGCGGTCGCGCCGGGGCGCGAGGCGCGGGAGGCCGCGGCGCGGGAGGCGTGCGCGCACGACTTCGTCCGGCGCCTCCCGCGCGGCTACGACACGCCCTGCGCAAAGGCCCCCCTCTCGGGCGGCGAGGCCCAACGTCTGGGCCTCGCCCGCGCCTTCGCCCACGCGGGCCGGCTTCTGATCCTGGACGACGCCACGTCCAGTCTGGACACGGCGACGGAACGCCGCGTCACCGCGGCCCTCCACGCCTCGTCCGCCCCCACCCGCGTCCTGATAGCCCACCGCGCGACGACGGCCGCAAGCACGGACCGCGTCCTGTGGCTCCACGAGGGCACGGTCCGGGCGGTGGCTCCGCACACCGCCCTGTGGGAAGACCCGGAATACCGGGCGGTCTTCGATGCGTGAGCGCAACCACGACCGCCGGGCCACCCGGCCGCGGCAGAGCCGCCGCCCTTCTTCCCGCCGCAACGGCGAGTTGTTCAACGGCGCGTTCCGGCGGTGCCGAGCTGGCCGTTCCCGCCGCGGCGGGAGTCGTTCGGCGGCGCTGAACCGTCTGTCGAAGGCCACCCGGCTCCCACCCCTTCCCACCCGCCGCGACGGCGAGTCGCCCCGCGGCGCATCCCGGCGCTGCCCAGCCCACCGCGACCGTCCCGTCCGTTCAGGCCGCCTCAGGAGGTCACCGTGACACCCGTTGAGCCCGGGCTCCTCCGGCGAGGCACCCGGTACCTCGCCGGCCGGCGGCGCGTCGTCGCGGTGCTGCTCGCGTGGTCCGTCGTGGAGGCCGGGCACACCTTCGTGCTGGGGTACGCCCTGGCGCGGGCGCTGGACGGCGGGTTCCTCGCCGAACGGCCCGGCGCCGGGTTCGCCTGGCTCGCACTGGCCGCCGTGGCCGTGGTCGTCGGGGCGTACGGGACCGGGCGCACGTACGGCGGGGTCGCCGGGCTCGTGGAGCCCTTCCGGGACCGCCTGGTGCGGACGGTCGTCGCCCGCGCCCTGCACCGCGGCGACACCGCGGCCGTGTCCCGGCTGACGCACCAGGTGGAGATCGCCCGCGACGCCTTCGCCGGTCTGGTGATGGTCTCGCGGTCGTTCGTCTTCACCGCGGCCGGCGCGCTGACGGGCCTGTTCCTGCTCGCGCCCGCGCTGCTGGCGGTCGTCGCGCCGCCCCTCGTCCTCGGCCTCGCCCTGTTCCTGGCGACGCTGCGCCCGCTCGCCCGCCGCCAGGAGGCGTACCTCGCCGCGGACGAGGCCCTCGCCGCGGCCCTCGGCGAGGTCTTCTCCGGCCTGCGCGACGTCACCGCGGCGGGCGCCGAGCCCCGCGTCCGCGCGGAGGCGGGCGCGCTCGCCGACGCCGCGCTGCACGCCTCCCGCTCGCTCGCCCGCTGGTCCGTCGTGCGGGTCGTGGCCCTGGCCCTGGCCGGGCAGCTGCCGGTGGTGCTGCTGCTGGCGGGGGCGCCGTGGCTGCTGGACCGGGGCGTCACCGCGGGCGGTCTCGTGGGCGCGCTGGCCTATCTGACGCAGTCCCTGATGCCCGCGCTGCAGAACCTCGTCCACGGCCTGGGCACGAGCGGCTCCCGCCTGGCCGTGGTGGTGCGCAGGCTCACGGCACCGGGCCCGCCCGCCGGAGCGCCGCACCTGCCGGAAGCAGCAGGAACACCCCGGGACGACGACACGCCCGCCCTCGAACTGCGCCGCCTCACCTTCGCGTACGGCGAGGGTGCCGACCCCGTCGTCCGGGACCTGGACCTGACCCTGCCCCGGGGCGGGCACCTGGCGGTCGTCGGCCCCAGCGGTGTCGGGAAGTCGACGCTGGCCGGGCTGGTCGCGGGCCTGCTGAGCCCGTGCGGCGGCGAGGTCGTCGTGGGCGGCGCCCGGGCCGGCACGGCGGCCGCCATGGCGCAGCGGGTGCTGATCCCGCAGGAGGCGTACGTGTTCTCGGGGACGCTCGCCGACAACCTGGGCTATCTGCGGGCCGGCGCCGTCCCGGAGGAGGAGATGCGGGCCGCGGCCGAGGCGCTCGGCATGGCGGAACTCGTCCGCCGCGTGGGCGGCTTCGCGGCGCCGCTCGCCCCGGCGGAGCTCTCGGCTGGGGAGCGGCAGCAGATCGCCCTGGCCCGGGCCTACCTGTCGCCCGCTCCCCTCGCCGTGCTGGACGAGGCGACCTGTCATCTCGATCCCGTGGCGGAGGCCCGCGCGGAGCGGGCCTTCGCGCGCCGCCCGGGCGGCACCCTCGTCGTCATCGCGCACCGGGCCGCCTCCGCCCGCCGCGCCGGGCGCGTCCTGGTGATGGACGGCGCGGACACGGTCTGCGGGGAGCACCACGAGCTGCCGGCGCGCTCCCCGCTCTACCGCGACCTCATGGGTGCCGCGGAGCCCGTGAACCGCACCCCCTCACACCCACCCGGCCACCTGCGAGATGCGGATCGCGTCGACCCGGTTGCGCGCCCCGGTCTTCCGGGTGATCGCGGCCATGTAGTTGCGCACCGTGCCGTTCGACAGGTGCAGGCTGTGGGCGATCTCCCCGACGGACGCCCCCTCCGCCGCGAGTGACAGCACGCTCAGTTCCCGTCTCGTCAGCGGGATCTCCGCCGCCTCCAGGAAGCCGAAGCCGAGCGCTTCGTCGATGTACCGTTCGCCCTGCGCCACATGCCTTATTCCTTCCACCAGGCGGTCGGGAGAAGCGTTTTTGCTCAGGTATCCCAGAGCCTTCTCCTCGTACGCCCGGCGCAGTGGCCCCGGCCGTCCCGCACTGGCCAGGGCGAGCAGCGCGGCCCTGCCGTCGCGCGCGTCACCCTGCCCGCACAGCTCCCTCAGGCCGCGCGGCCCGCTCGCCTCCGGGCTGTCCATGTCCACCACGCACACGTGCGGCCGCACCGAGTCCGACAGGGCGGGCGCGCGTTGCCACGACGCCGAGGAGACCTCCAGGTCCGGCTCTCTGCCGATGAGAGCCGCCAGCGCCGCTCGCAGCAGATAGGTGTCATGCACCAGTAGAACCCGGATCACGGTCCCCGCCTTCCCGCTCCCCCGCGCAGCGAGTGCTGCGCCGGACACCGACGCTCATTCATACCGGCGTGTGCCACCGCTCCGGGCGCGTATACCGGACATGGAGGGGGCGCAAGGGCGCATGGATTCCGCCACGTGCGCCCCAAGTTCACTCGAAAGCGCCCCCCATGAATCGGGTGCCGGGGGTAGCGCGTCAGGCCTGTTGTGGGGTAGTGAGCCGGATGAGTCGGCAGACGGTCTCGATGTCGATCCGCACCTGTGCGATGGAAGCGCGCCCCGAGAGCCAGGTGATGAGCGCCGAATGCCAAGTGTGCTCGATGACGCGCACGGCGGAGAGCTGCTCGGGGGAGGGCGGCCCGGCCGGGCCCATGGCGTCGAGGATGATCGCCGTGGTGAGCCGGGAGACGGTGTCGACCTCGGCGCTCACCGAGCGGTCGGCGAAGGTGAGGGCGCGCACCATCGCGTCGGCCAGGTGCGGTTCGCGCTGCATGGCGCGGAAGGCCCGCATCAGCGTCTGCGCCACGCGCGCGGACGGGTCGGCGTCCGTCGGCGGGCGCTTGCGCAACGTCCCGTGCAGGGCCTGCAGCTGGTCCTGCATGGTGGCGACCAGCAGGTGGACCTTGGAGGGGAAGTAGCGGTAGAGCGTGCCGAGCGCGACGCCCGCCGCCTCGGCGACCTCGCGCATCTGCACCGCGTCGAAGCCGCCGCGGCCCGCGAGCTCCGCGGTGGCCTGCAGGATCCGGCGGCGGCGGGCCTCTTGACGCTCGGTCAGGGGCAGGCTGGGCCCGGCGGGCACGGCCCGCGCGGTCGGCGACTTGGGTTCCGTCGTCATATGTCCCATTCCGTGGCAATCCATCCAGGGGTGTCTGTACGGCCCGGACGGCACAGCATGGCAGGGGTCGGGCCGTGGCGCGAATCACCCGATCCGGTCCTGGCGACCGCCTTTCCGGCCGGTAGATTCGAGGCTTCTGGACGACCCAGTCTGAAACTTGTTCTAGATTAGCGCGACCGGTTACGCTCCGGCCGGAACAGCAGCCAGAAGGAGGCCGGGGGAGTGACCGCTGAGGCCACTGAGGCAGCTCTCGCACATGCGGCGCGCGAGGCGCACGCGCGGCAGGACGTACGCGACGCGGGGCCCCGGGACGGGGACGGCGACCGCCCCCTGCGGATCGCACTGCTCACCTACAAGGGCAACCCCTTCTGCGGCGGCCAGGGCGTCTACGTCCGCCACCTCTCCCGCGAACTCGCCCGCCTCGGGCACAGCGTCGAGGTCATCGGCTCCCAGCCGTACCCCGTCCTCGACGAGGGCGTGACCCTCACCGAGCTGCCGAGTCTCGACCTCTACCGCCAGCCCGACCCCTTCCGCACGCCCGGCCGCGACGAGTACCGCGACTGGATCGACGCGCTGGAGGTCTCCACGATGTGGACGGGCGGCTTCCCCGAGCCGCTCACCTTCAGCCTGCGCGCCCGGCGCCATCTCGCCGCGCAGCGCGGCCGGTTCGACGTCGTCCACGACAACCAGACCCTGGGCTACGGGCTCCTCGGCGGCCCCGAGGCGATCGGCGCGCCGCTGGTGACGACCATCCACCACCCCATCACCGTCGACCGGCAGCTCGACCTCGCCGCCGCCGCGGACTGGAAGCGGCGGGCCTCCGTGCGCCGCTGGTACGGCTTCACCCGGATGCAGAAGCGGGTCGCCCGCCGGCTGCCGTCTGTGCTCACCGTCTCCGGCTCCTCGCGCCAGGAGATCGTCGACCACCTCGGCGTGCGCGCCGAGCGGGTGCACGTCGTGCCGATCGGGGCCGACACCGACCTGTTCTCGCCCGACCCGTCCGTGCCCGAAGTCCCGGGCCGCATCGTCACCACCTCCAGCGCGGACGTCCCCCTCAAGGGCCTCGTCCACCTGATCGAGGCGCTGGCCGTGGTCCGCCGCCGCCACCCCGCCGCGCACCTCGTCGTCGTCGGCAAGCGCGCCGAGGACGGGCCGGTCGCCACCGCGATCCGGCGCTGCGGGCTGGAGGGCGCCGTCGAGTTCGTCAAGGGCATCACCGACGCCGAGCTCGTCGACCTCGTGCGCTCGGCGCAGGTCGCCTGCGTGCCCTCGCTGTACGAGGGCTTCTCGCTGCCGGCCGCCGAGGCCATGGCCACGGGGACGCCGCTGGCCGCCACCACCGGTGGTGCGATTCCGGAGGTCGCGGGGCCCGACGGGGAGACCTGCCTGGCCGTCCCGCCCGGCGACCCCGGAGCCCTTGCCTCCGCGCTCGACCGGCTCCTCGCCGACCCCGGACTGCGCCGCCGCCTCGGCGCCGCGGGCCGCGAACGCGTCCTCTCCCGCTTCACCTGGCGCGAGGCCGCGATCGGCACGGCCCGCCACTACCGCGAGGCGATCGCCCTCGCGGGCACCCGGCCCGCCGGACGGCGAGGCTAGTGCGGCGCGGCCCGGCACCCGGCCTCCCCGCCACGCCCCGGCACCGCCACACTCCGCCGCGGGGCGTGCTCGCCGTTGCGGCGGACCGATGTGCCTGCGGCGCGCAGGGGGCCACGGACGTTGCGCTCCGGTGCGGGCACGAACTTTCCGCCGCGGCGGCGCTCAGCCCCTACGGCGCGTCCCGGCGGTGCCCAACCGAGCCCGCCCGGCACCGCCGGATTCCGCCGCGGGGCGTGCTCGCCATTGCGGCGGACCGATGTGCCTGCTGCGCGCGGGGGCTCACGGGTGCCGCGCTCCGGTGCGGGCACGAACTTTCCGCCGCGGCGGCGCTCGCCCCCTACGGCGCGTCCCGGCGATGCCGAACCGAGCCCGCCCGGCACCGCCACACTCCGCCGCGGGGCGTGCCCGCCGTTGCGGCGGACCGATGTGCCTGCGGCACGCAGGGAGCCACGGGCGCCGTGCTCCGGTGCAAGACGGCCGTCGCCGTGGCGAGGAATCCCCGTGGCGCGGCCCGGCGGTGCCCGGCGTGCCGTAATCCGTACGTTCCCGCGAACAACCAAACCGTCCCGCCGGCCGAAGGCAAACACCCGTGCTGACCGTCGATTTCTCCCGCTTCCCGCTCGCCGCCGGCGACCGCGTCCTCGACCTGGGCTGCGGCGCGGGCCGGCACGCCTTCGAGTGCTACCGGCGCGGCGCGCGCGTCGTCGCGCTCGACCGCAACGGCGAGGAGATACGCGAAGTCGCCAAGTGGTTCGCCGCCATGAAGGAGGCCGGTGAGGCCCCCGCCGGGGCCACCGCGACCGCCATGGAGGGCGACGCCCTCGCCCTGCCCTTCCCCGACGACAGCTTCGACGTCGTCATCATCTCCGAGGTCATGGAGCACATCCCGGACGACAAGGGCGTGCTCGCCGAGATGGTGCGCGTCCTCAAGCCCGGCGGCCGCATCGCCGTCACCGTCCCGCGCTACGGCCCGGAGAAGATCTGCTGGGCGCTCTCGGACGCCTACCACGAGGTCGAGGGCGGCCACATCCGCATCTACCGCGGCGACGAGCTCCTCGACCGGATGCGCGAGGCCGGCCTCGTCCCGTACGGCACCCACCACGCCCACGGCCTGCACAGCCCCTACTGGTGGCTCAAGTGCGCCTTCGGCGTCGACAAGGACGGTCAGGACGCTCCGCTGCCCGTCCGCGCCTACCACAAGCTGCTGGTGTGGGACATCATGAAGAAGCCCATGGCCACCCGGGTCGCCGAGCAGGCCCTCAACCCGCTCATCGGCAAGAGCTTCGTGGCGTACGCGACCAAGCCGCACCTGCCCGCCGGGGCGGACGCGTGACCCTCTTCAACCGCGGCTCCGGCCGCACCGAGCGCCTCGTCCTGCCCGGCGTCCTGACCGCCGAGCAGGTCACCGCCACCGTCGCGGGCATCGCCGCCGTCCAGCGCGAGGACGGCGCCATCCCCTGGTTCCGCGGCCACCACCTCGACCCGTGGGACCACGTCGAGGCCGCCATGGCCCTCGACGCCGCGGGCGAGCACGACCGCGCCGAGGCGGCCTACCGCTGGCTGGCCCGGCACCAGAACGGTGACGGCTCCTGGTACGCCGCCTACGCCGACGGCGCCGCCGACGAGCCCACCGACCGTTCCCGCGAGTCCAACTTCGTCGCCTACGTGGCCGTGGGCGTCTGGCACCACTACCTCGCCACCGGCGACGACGCCTTCCTCGACAGCATGTGGCCGACCGTCTACGCCGCCGTCGAGTTCGTCCTGGGACTGCAGCAGGCCGGCGGGCAGATCGGCTGGAAGCGCGAGGACGACGGCACCCCCGTCACGGACGCGCTGCTGACCGGCTCCTCCTCCATCCACCAGGCGCTGCGCTGCGCCCTGGCCATCGCGGAGCACCGCGAGGAGCCCCAGCCGGACTGGGAGCTGGCCACGGGCCTGCTCGCGCACGCGATACGCCGCCACCCCGAGCGGTTCCTCGACAAGGGCCGCTACTCGATGGACTGGTACTACCCCGTCCTCGGCGGCGCCGTCACCGGCGTCGCCGCCAAGGAACGCATAGAGGAGGGCTGGGACCGCTTCGTGGTGCCGGGCCTCGGCGTGCGCTGCGTGCTGCCCAACCCGTGGGTCACGGGCGGCGAGAGCTGCGAGCTCGCCCTCGCGCTGTGGGTGATGGGGGAGTCCGACCGCGCCGTGCAGATCCTGCAGTGGATCCAGCACCTGCGGGCCGGGGACGGCATGTACTGGACGGGCTACGTCTACGAGGACGACGCCGTCTGGCCCGAGGAGCGCACCACGTGGACGGCGGGTTCGCTGCTCCTCGCGGCGGCCGCGCTCGGGGGCGACGAGGCGACGACCGCCGTGTTCGGCGGCGAACGGCTGCCGGCGGGGCTGGAACCGGACTGCTGCGGGTAGCGGCGGGTAGCGCCTCCGGCGGGCCCGGGGCCGGCGGGATGAACCGGAATGCGAACCTCCGGGCTGGTCGGGGGAGTTGTCAGTGGTCGGTTCTACAGTGAGGCCATGACGACGATGCTGAGCCACGACCGCTACTGTTCCGAGATCCTTCACCAGACCGAGCTGCTGCGGGGTGCCCTGGGCGAGGGCGCGGACGTTTCGGTCACGGTGCCCACCTGCCCGGAGTGGACGCTCGGGCAGCTCCTGCTGCACGTGGGGCAGGCCCACCGGATGGCCACCGGGCTCGTGCGCGAGCGGGCCGAGGAGTTCGTGCCGCCGTCCACCGCGGCCCAGGGCGGTCCCCGTCCGGCCCCGGGCGAGCCCTCCGTGGAGGACCTGCCCGCTCTCACCGCCTGGCTCGCCGAAGGTGCCGAGGCGCTGGTGGCCGTCCTGCGCGAGGCGGGGCCCGACAGCCCGGTGTGGACGTTCTCCGAGGACCACCGGTCCGTCTTCTGGGCCCGCCGGCAGGCGCACGAGACGCTCATGCACCGCGCCGACGCCCTGGGCGCCCTCGGCCTCCCCTTCGAGGCGGAGCCCGAGATAGCGGCGGACTGCCTCGACGAGTGGCTGGACATCCTCACCTACCCGGCGGCCCTCGCGTTCAAGCCGCGCCTGGCGGAGCTGCCCGGCCCCGGCCGCACCCTCCACCTGCACGCCACCGACACCCCGGCGGAGCTCGACGCGGAGTGGTTCATCGACCTCACCGGCGAGGGCGTCTCCTGGCGCCGGGCCCACGAGAAGGCCGCCGTGGCCGTGCGCGGGCCGGTGACCGACCTGCTGAGCGTCCTCTTCCGGCGCCTTCCCGCCGACACCGACCGCGTCGAGGTCCTGGGCGACCGCGGCCTGCTCGACTTCTGGCTGGAGCGGGCCGTCTTCTGAGGCGCCGTGAGACCGCTGCGGCCGCCGGCACGGCCCGGGGGCATGTCCTGACGGGGCGCCCGGCAAGTCGGATGAGAGCATGACCGTATGACCGTTGTGCCCAGATCCCCGGTGCCCCGATGGCTGCGGCGGGCCGTGCTGCCCGTCGCCCTCGTGCTCCTCGCGGCCTGCGGTGGTTCCGGTGACGCCGCCTCCCGCGGGGCCGGCGCCCCCGGGGTGGGGGACCCGCTCTTCCCCCGCCTGGGCAACGGCGGTTACGACGTCCGGCACTACGGCCTGACCCTCGACTACGACCCCGAGGGCAACCACCTGAAGGCCACGGCCGTCATCACCGCGCGGGCGACGCAGGACCTGGCGGCGTTCAACCTCGACCTCGACGGGCTGAAGGTCCGCAGCGCCCGCGTCGACGGGCGGCCCGCGCGCACCTCCAGGAAGGGCGCCGAGCTGACGGTCACCCCCCGGGCGTCCATCGGCAAGGGCCACGAATTCGAGACGGTCGTCGTCTACGACGGCACGCCGAAGGAGCTCAAGGACGAGGACGGCGACGTCGCGGAGGGCTGGGTCGAGACCGACGACGGGGCGGTCGGCCTCGGCCAGCCCACCGGCTCGACGACCTGGTTCCCCGGCAACCACCACCCCTCCGACAAGGCCTCCTACGACTTCACGGTCACCGTCCCCAAGGGCTACACCGCCGTGGCCAACGGCGAGCTGCAGCAACAGCGGACCAAGGGCGACCGGACCTCCTTCACCTGGCACAACGCCGAGCCGATGGCGAGCTACCTGGCCAGCGTGGCCGTCTCCCCGTTCAACATCACCACCACCCGCGCCGGCGACCTGCCCGTCTACATCGCCACGCACCCCAAGGAGGCCGCGGCCGCCCCCCGGCTGGAGAAGCTCCTGCCCGAGGCCATCGCCTGGGCGAGCGAGCTCTTCGGGCCCTACCCCTTCTCCTCCGCCGGCGCCGTCGTCGACCACAACCCCTACATCGCCTACGCCCTGGAGACCCAGACCAAGCCGTACTTCGACTCCGCCCCGGACGACGTGACCGTCGTGCACGAAGTCGCCCACCAGTGGTTCGGCAACTCCGTCACCCCCCGCACCTGGCGCGACATGTGGCTCAACGAGAGCTTCGCCGCCTACTCCGAGTGGCTGTGGGAGGAGAAGCAGGGCGGCCGCTCCACCCAGCGGATCTTCGACGACTACTACAGCGGCAAGGATCCGCTGAGCGAGGGCATCTGGGCCTTCCCGCCCGCCGATCCCGCCCCGGCCACCGTCTCCGACCCGCCCGTCTACGGCCGCGGCGCGATGGTGCTGCACAAGCTGCGCCAAGCCGTCGGCGACGAGCGCTTCTTCACCACCGTCCGGGCCTGGGTGAGGGAACACCGGCACGGCAACGCCGACACCGCCGAGTTCGAGCGGTTCTGGCAGGAGCGCACCGGCAAGAACCTCGGCGGCGTGTTCGGCCCCTGGCTCCACGGGCAGGGGCGGCCGGACCGGCCCTGACCGCGCCCCGGGGCCGCCCCGGCGCTCACACCAGCTCCGCCAGCACCCGCAGCGTCTGCGGGTCCGGCGCGGTCACCAGCAGGTCCGTCACCGGCCCGGCCCGCCACAGCTCCAGCCGCTCCGCGATGCGCCCGCGCGGCCCCACGAGGGAGATCTCGTCGGCGAAGGCGTCCGGCACGGCGGCGACGGCCTCCTCCCGCCGCCCCGCCAGGAACAGCTCCCGCACCCGCTGCGCCTCCTCCTCGTACCCCATGCGCCCCATGAGGTCGGCGTGGAAGTTGCGGCGCGCGTGCCCCATGCCGCCGATGTAGAAGCCGAGCATCGCCTTGACCGGACGCAGCCCCTCGGCGACGTCGGCGCACACCCGGGCCTGGGCCAGCGGCGCCACCAGGAAGCCCTCGGGCGCACCGGCGAGGGCCGCCGCGTGCAGGTCCGTCCGCAGCGGTGACCAGTACAGCGGCAGCCAGCCGTCGGCGATGCGCGCGGTCTGCGCGACGTTGCGGGGCCCCTCGGCACCGAGCAGGACGGGCAGGTCCGCGCGCAAGGGGTGGGTGAGGGAACGGAGGGGCCTGCCGAGTCCGCTCGCGCCGGGGCCGCGGTAGGGGAGGGCGTGGTGGCGGCCGTCCAGCGTCACCGGGGCCCGGCGGTGCAGCACTTGGCGGACGACGTCCACGTACTCCCGCGTCGCGGTGAGCGGGCTGGACGGGAACGGCCGCCCGTACCAGCCCTCCACGACCTGCGGGCCGGACAGCCCCAGGCCGAGCAGCATCCGGCCGCCGGAGAGGTGGTCGAGGGTGAGGGCGTGCATCGCCGTGGCGGTCGGGCTGCGGGCGGCCATCTGCGCGACCGCGGTGCCGAGCCGGATGCGGGTGGTGTGCGCGGCGATCCAGGTGAGCGGGGTGAAGGCGTCGGAGCCCCACGACTCGGCCGTCCACACGGAGTGGTAGCCGAGGCGCTCCGCCTCCCGGGCGAGGCCGAGGTGGCGGGGGTCGGGGCCGCGTCCCCAGTAGCCGAGCGCGAGACCGAGTCGCACGCGTGCCCTCCCGGCGGGTCGACTGAGCTGACGGTGCGTCAGGTAAGGGTGCCCCGACTGTAGGCCCGCACCGGGCCCCCGGCAAGACGGCGGGGACCGGACGCCCGGCCACGTGGGCGCCGGCCACGGGGACCCCGGACGCGCAGGCGCCCCGGACACGGCGACGGCCCGCCGGGAAACCCCGGCGGGCCGTCATCGGCTCACTGCGCGCGTCAGCCGCGCTGGATGCCCGTCGTGTCCTGCAGGACGCCGCGACGGCCGTCCTGCGTCTGGGCGACGAGGGCCTGACCGCGCTGCTCCACCGCCAGGTACCACGTACCGGGTGCGAGCTCGGCGATCTGCGACGGCGAACCGTCCTCGCCGTACAGCGGGCGGGGCACCGGCACCGCGAACCAGAACGGGGCGAAGTCCCCGGCCGGAGCGGCCGCGGCCTGACCGGTGGCCGGCTGCGGCGCCGCGGCGGCACCGCCCAGGCTCGCGTCCGGCTGGGCCGGCTGCTGCCCGCCGAAGGACTGCTGGGCCTGGGCGCCGTACGGACCGGCGGCACCGGGCTGGGCACCGCCCGGGCCCGGGTAGCCGTAGCCCGGGTTCGGGCCGGCGCCGTACGGGGACGGCGCCTGCGGGCCGGGGCCGCTGACCAGAGGGGCCTTCAGGGCCGGGATGCGCGGGGTCATCAGCGCCGCGGCGGCCAGGGCCGCGTTGGCGAGGAGGCCGAGGATCTGGCCGACGCCCGGGGACACACCCTGGGCGCCACCGATGATCGTCCACAGCGAGGACCAAGCGGCGAACACGGCGAACGCGGTGCCCCACTGGCCGAGCTCCAGGCCCACGAGCTTGCGCCCCTCGGGCTGGAAGCGCGCGGCGACGATGAGCGCGGCGCCGATGATCCCGGCGAGGAAGATCGACGGCAGGACCGGGAAGAGGCCGGCCTTCCAGCCGTTGGGCTCCGTCGGGCAGATCGTTCCCGCGCAGTCGTACGAGTAGAAGCTCAGGAACGAGGCGATGAACAGCAACACCGCTGCTCCGATCACCACGCCGTCGCCTCGAGTGAGGGAGCGGATGTTCACCTAAAGTCCTTTGTCAGTGTGATCATTAACGTCGCTGTCGCCGGCACGCGAGCATGCGGGGGCGCGGGGGTGGCCCCCCATCGTACGGGTGAACCTATCGCCTGCACGGTCGGGGCGTCCTCTTCGTATCTGCCTCGTGACAAGCGCGCCGCCCCCGGACGCCGCTACGGCCCGTTACCGCCCGCGGAGCCCTACCCGTCCAGGAAGTCCGTGATGCCGTCGGCGATCCCTTGCGCCGCCTTCTGCCGCCACGCACCGTCCGTGAGCAGCGCGGCGTCCTGGGGGTCGCGCATGTTGCCGCACTCGATGAACACCTTGGGGACGGTGGAGAGGTTGAGCCCGCCGAGGTCACCGCGGGTGTCCAGGCCCGTACCGCCGCCGATGTAGTTGGACGCGGCGCTGCGCGTGCTCCGCACGAAGTGGCCCGCGATGCGCACCCCGAGATCCTTCGAGGGGCCGGCGATGGACGAGGTGTCGGCCCGCCCGCCCTTGACGGAAGCGGGCAGGATCACATGGAAGCCGCGGTTGCCGACGGCCGAGCCGTCGGCGTGCACCGAGACGGCGGCGTCGGCGTGCGCGCGGTTGCCGATCGCGGCCCGCTCGTCCACGCACGGGCCGTACGGGCGCTCGCCGTCGTGCGTGAACACCACCTTGGCGCCCTGCGCCCGCAGGAGCGTCCGCAGCCGGTGGGCGACGTCGAGGCTGAACGTGGCCTCGGCGTAACCCGCGTCCGTGGACGTCCCCGTGGTGTCGCACTCCTTGCGGCCGGTGCCGATGTCGACGGAGCGGTTGATCTCGGCGGTGTGCTCGCTGTTGCGGATGTTGTGGCCCGGGTCGACCAGGACCACCTTGCCCTTGAGCGGGCCGTCCGGCAGCGGCCCCTCGTCGGCCGCGGCGGGCGACGCGCCCGACGGCTCGCCCGACGGCGCGGACGATGCGGAAGACACGGACGCCGAGGGCTGCCCGGCGGACGCGGACGGCTGCCGGGACGGGGCCTGCGAGGCGGGGGAGCCGCCGGGCGACGCCGACGACGCGGCGGCCACCGGGGCCTTCTGCCCGCCGTCCGCGTTCGCGTCCCACAGCAGCCAGCCCGCCAGGCCGGCCGGCACCAAGGCCGCGACCGCCACGACGACGGGCGTACGGAGGCCGCCCGGACGGCGGGTCACACGGGAGAAGCTGCCTTTGGACACCCGGCGATGCTACGCCGCCGCCGCGCCGCGCAGGTGCCCTACGCGGTAACCGGTACGCGCCGCAGCACCCGCAGCGAGCGCGTCACCGACACTTCGGTGAACTCCCCGGACTCCAGTGCCCTGCGGTACACGCGGTACGGCGCCTGCCCGCCGTCCGCCGGATCGGGGAAGACGTCGTGGATGACCAGCAGGCCGCCCGGGGCCAGGTGCGGCGCCCAGCCCTCGTAGTCCGCCGTCGCGTGCTCGTCGGTGTGCCCGCCGTCGATGAACACCAGTCCCAGCGGCGCCGCCCAGAGGGACGCCGCCAGCGGCGAGCGCCCCACGATCGCCACCACGTGCTCCTCCAGCCCCGCCTGATGCAGCGTGCGCCGGAACGACGGCAGCGTGTCCATCCGCCCCACGGCCTCGTCGACGAGCGACGCGTCGTGGTACTCCCAGCCCGGCTGCTGCTCCTCGCTGCCCCGGTGGTGGTCCACCGTCACGGCCGTGACCCCCGCCTCGCGCGCGGCGGCCGCCAGCAGGATCGTCGACCGGCCGCAGTACGTGCCCACTTCGAGCAGCGGCAGCGCGAGCCGCGCGGCCTCCTCGGCGGCGGCGTGCAGGGCGAGCCCCTCGTCGAGCGGCATGAACCCCTTGGCCGCCTCGAAGGCGGCGAGGATCTCGGGCTTGGGCGGCATGGTGCGGTCCTCCTGGGGGTACGCGGTGGTCGGCTCATTGTCCTCGCGGCCGCCGTGCGCGGTGCGTGAGGGGTCGATACCGTGGGAAAGCACGTCCGGGGGACGCAGCACGCCGCTGCCCGAACCTGCCGAAAGGGGCGGAAGATGTCCTTCGCCGTATCGCTGCTCGCCGCTTCCCTGGCCGTCGTGTCCCCCATGAGCGGGACCCCCTGCCAAGGGGCCGACGTCAGAGCCGTCTTCGCGGAACCCACGGCCGACGTGCTGCGCGCCGTGACGTTCGACGACGCCGCGGTCCCGCCCGGCGCCCGCGTCGCCGTCGTCGAGCGGACCGGCCACGGCCGCGGCCACCACGGCACGGCCGTCCGGCTGCGCGTGCAGGGCCTCCAGCCGGGCCGCACGTTCGGCGCCCACGTCCACACCAAGCCGTGCGGCACCCGTCCCGACGACTCCGGGGCGCACTACCAGCACGTCAAGGACCCGAAGCAGCCCTCGACGAACCCGGCGTACGCCAACCCGCGCAACGAGGTCTGGCTCGACTTCACCACCGACCGGCGGGGCGACGGCGCGTCCTTCGCGGCGGTCTCCTGGCGCTTCCGCGCCGGCGAGGCCCGCTCCGTCGTCATCCACGAACACGCCACCGAGACGGGCCCGGGCCGGGCGGGCATGGCCGGGGCGCGGCTGGCGTGCGTCAACGTGCCCTTCGAGTAACAGTTCGAGGCACTCGCAAGGGTGATCGTGTGCGCTGCGGGCCCCGGGGACCGTCCCCCGCGCCATAGCCTGCTGCCGCCATGAACGATTTCGTTGACGAAGCACGCTCACGCGTCGCACACCTGCTCCGGATGGCCAACACCACGGACGACCGGGTCAGGGCACGGATCATCGAGTACGCGGACACCACCCCGGAGCCGCCTGTCATGAGCCGGGCCGGGATCGTCACCACCGGATGCGCGCAGTGCCTCAGGACCGCGTGGAGGCAGCAGGACGCCGAAGGGCCCGTATGGGTCTGCGCGTCCTGCGGCCATGTCGAAGGAGTGACCGTGAACTGCCCCCACTGCAAGGTGCCCATGACCCCGCCGCCGCTCGGCGCGCCCGACCGCTGGCAGTGCCCGCGGTGCCCGCGGGTCGCCGCGACGGGTGAGAGTGCGCAGGACATCGAGGAACGGGAGCGGCAACGGGTCGCGGCCGTTGCCGCGTTGGACTCGGCCATGGCCCTGCGGGCCGGCGAGTGAGCGGTTCGCTCCGTGCGGGTGCCCCCGCAGACTGCGCGGTTCTCCGGCTGCGGGCCGTCCGCGGCTGGTCGCGCAGTTCCCCGCGCCCCTTACGGGGCGCGATGCCGCCGGCGATCCGGCCGTGCCGGCGGACGCGCGCAACGCGGTGGTGGTATCGCGCCGCCGCGCGCGGCATGTTCTTCCGCCGCAGCGGCGGGTTGCCACCGCGTGGCTCATCGGCGGTGCCGAACCGGCGCGCGGCAAGCCGCCGCACCCCGGTTCGCCTACCGCAGGTGCGCGGTGTCGTTCAGCAGGCGCAGGGACGCGTTGCCGTCGGAGTAGTAGGCCACCGCGGACAGGGACGCCGCCGAGAGTTCCATGCGGAACAGGGACTCCGGCGGGGCGCCGAGGGCCAGGCGGACGAGGGTCTTGACCGGGGTCACGTGCGTGACCAGCAGCACCGTGCGGCCCGCGTAGCGGGCGAGGAGCTTGTCGCGGGTGACCGCCATGCGGCGGGCGACCGTCGCGAAGCTCTCGCCGCCGCCGGTCGGGGCCGCCTTGGAGGAGGCGAGCCAGGCGTCGAGGTCGGCGGGGTGGCGCTCGCGGACCTCCGCGAACGTCAGGCCCTCCCAGGCCCCGAAGTCCGCCTCGCGCAGCCCCTCCTCGACGCGCACCTCCAGGCCCAGGCGCCCGGCCACCGCGGCCGCGGTCTCCCGGCAGCGCCGCATCGGCGAGGAGACGACCGCCTGGATGGTGCCGCGGGCGGCGAGCGCCGCGGCCACGTGCTCGGCCTGGCGGAGACCGACCGGCGAGAGTTCCGGGTCGCTGCCGCCACTACCGGAGAATCGCTTCTGCGGAGTGAGGGCCGTCTCGCCGTGCCGCAGCAGCACGAACGTGGTCGGCGCCCCGAGGTCGGCGGGGGCGGCCCAGCCCACGGGAGCGGCCTTGGGCTCTTCCAGCGGCTCCGCGACGGGCTCCGCCGCCCGCGCGTCAGCCGTCTGCGCGAGCGCCGCCGAGGAGGCGCCGGCCTCCCACTGCCGGCCCGCCTTGCCCGCGTCCATCGCCTCGTTGGCGAGCCGGTCCGCGTGCTTGTTCCGCTCGCGCGGGATCCACTCGTAGGCGACCTGCCCGGCGGGGTAGAGCGCCCGCGCCCGGGCGGCGAGCGGCCGCATGTCCGGGTGCTTGATCTTCCAGCGGCCCGACATCTGCTCCACGACGAGCTTGGAGTCCATCCGCACCAGGACCTCGGCGCCGGCGTCGAGGGTCTTCGCGGCCTCCAGGCCGGCGATGAGCCCCCGGTACTCGGCGACGTTGTTCGTGGCGGTGCCGATGTACTCGGCGGCCTCGGCGAGCGCCTCGCCGGTCGCGGCGTCCAGCACGACGGCGCCGTAGCCGGCGGGGCCCGGGTTGCCCCGGGAACCGCCGTCCGCCTCGACGATGAAGCGAGGGGCCACGGGGCTTACAGGCCGGACTCGGAGGTGCGGACCAGGATGCGGCTGCAGTTCTCGCAGCGGACGACCGTCTCCGGCGCGGCGGCCCGGACCTCGTTGAGCTCGGTGATGTCCAGCTCCAGGCGGCAGCCCTCGCAGCGGCGGTGGCTCAGGCGCGCCGCGCCGATGCCGCCCTGCTTCTCCCGCAGGCGGTCGTAGAGCTTCAGCAGGTCGGCCGGGACGGAAGCGGCGACGATCTCGCGCTCCTTGGTGACCGAGGCGGCCTCGGCGTCGATCTCGGCGACGGCGGCGTCGCGGCGCGCCACGGCGTCGTCGGCCTTGGCCTGGACGGACGCGACGCGGGCGGTCAGCTCGGTGACCCGCTCCTGCGCGGACTCGCGGCGCTCCATGACCTCGAGGACGACGTCCTCCAGGTCGCCCTGGCGCTTGGCGAGCGAGGCCACCTCGCGCTGCAGGTTCTCCAGGTCCTTGGCGGACATGCCGACGCCGGTGTCCAGGCGCTGCTGGTCGCGGGCGGCGCGCTGGCGGACCTGGTCGACGTCCTGCTCGGCCTTGGTCTGCTCGCGGGCGGTGTCGCTCTCCTCGGTCTGCGCGGCGACGAGGAGGTCGCGGTGCTGGGTGAGGTCGGCCTCGAGGGAGGCGATCTCGGCGTGCTCGGGCAGGCTCCGGCGCTTGTGGGCGAGCTGACCGAGGCGGGTGTCCAGCGCCTGGAGGTCGAGGAGGCGGATCTGGTCGGCGGGCGCGGCGTTCAGTTGGGGGCTCCTGTTAGTGGTGGTGAGTGGTGGACGCCGCGTGGGCGGTCCAGGGGTCGGTGACGATCTTCGAGACGTGGGTGCGCAGACCCCAGCCGTGCCGGTCGGAGACCTCGTCGAGCTGGGCGGCCGCCTGCTCGGCCCAGGGCCACTCGGTGGCCCAGTGCGCCGCGTCGACGAGCGCCAGCGGGCTGTGCTGCTGGGCCTCGGACGCGGGGTGGTGGCGCAGGTCGGCGGTGACGTAGGCGTCCACGCCGGCGGCGCGCACCGCGTCGAAGAGGGAGTCCCCGGAGCCGCCGCAGACGGCCACCGTGCGGATGGTGCGCGCGGGATCGCCGGCGACCCGTACGCCCTGGGCCGTGGCGGGCAGCCGCTTGGCGGCGTGCTCGGCGAAGTCGGCCAGGGACATGGGCGGGTCGAGCTCGCAGACGCGGCCGAGGCCGCGGCGGCCCGCGGGGTCGTCCGGGTCGGGCACGAGCGGGCCGGTGACGCGCAGGTCGAGCGCGCCGGCGAGGGCGTCGGAGACGCCGGGGTCGGCGCGATCGGCGTTGGTGTGCGCGACGTGCAGGGCGATGTCGTTCTTGATCAGTGTGTGCACGGCGCGGCCCTTGAAGGTCGAGGCCGCGACCGTCGTCGTCCCGCGCAGGTAGAGCGGGTGGTGCGTGACCAGCAGGCCGGCACCGAGCTCCACGGCCTCCTCGACGACCTCCTGGACGGGGTCGACCGCGAACAGGACCCGGTCGACCGGGGCCTCGGGGTCGCCGCAGACCGTGCCGACGGCGTCCCACTGCTCGGCCCGCTCGGGCGGCCAGAGGGCGTCGAGGGCGGCGATGACTTCAGACAGTGCGGGCACGGAGGAAAGGCTACCTGTCCGCCGTGCCCGCGCGGCCATCGCTCAGCGGACGGCCGCGCCGGAGGCGCCCGGCCGGGGCGCCCCACCCGTCACCGGGCTACTTCACGAGGAAGCCGCGGAGGTCGTCCAGGACGCTGTTGGCGGCCGTGACGCCCAGGCCCAGGTACCAGGTCTCGTCCTTGACGTCCTTCGCCCGGTCCTCCTTGACGGCCTTCAGGCTCTTCCACAGCGGGTTGCCCTCGGCGGCGTCGCGCTTGGTCTTCTCCGGGGCGCCGTAGACGCCCGTGAAGATCCAGTCGCCGTCGGCCTTGTCGATCTGCTCCGGGCTGATCTCGACGGCGAGCTTGTCCGCCTGCTGGATCTTCGGGCGGGGCAGGCCGGCGTCCTTGAGGATGGTGCCGATGAAGGACTGCTGGGCGTACAGGCGGGTGAACTGCGGCAGGTAGCGCACCATGCTGATGGTGGGCTTGTCGCCGCCGAGGTCCTCGCCGAGCTTCCTGGCCTTGGCCTCGTAGTCCGCGATCTGCTTCTTGGCGTCGTCCGTCTTGTCCAGGGCGGCCGCGTTGAGGAGGTAGTTCTCCTTCCACGTGAAGCCGGGGCGGATGGAGAAGACGGTCGGAGCGATCTTGGCGAGCTCCTTGTAGTTCTTCTCCGCGCGCAGCTTGCTGCCCAGGATCAGGTCGGGCTTGAGCTCGTTGATCGCCTCGAGGTCGAGGTTGTTGATGGTGCCGACGCTCTTGGGCTCGCCGACGTCCTTCTTCAGGTACTCCGGTATCTCCTGGCTGCCCTCGCTGGGGGCCCAGCCGACCGGCTTGATGCCGAGGGAGACGACGTTGTCGAGCTCGCCGACGTCGAGGACGACCACGCGCTTCGGGCGCTCCTTGAGCTCGGTCTTGCCGAGCGCGTGGGTGACGGTGCGCGGGAACTGGCCCGGCTTGGCGTCCGTGCCGAGCTTGGCCGTGTCCTCGGCGGCCTTGCCGAAGTCCTTGCCGCCCTGCGCCACGGACTTCGAGCCGCTCCCGTTGTCCTTGCCCGCTTCGTCCTTGGCGTCCGACGAGCCACAGGCCGCGAGGGAGAGTGCGGCGGCTACGGACAGGGCGACGGCGGCCGGGCCGCGGCGGCGAAGGGACATCACGTACTCCAGGGGTCGGGTCCGCCCGGCCGTACGGGGCCGGCGGGGGTGGTCAAGAGCGCCTGTTCAGCCACCCCCCACGGCAACTTAGGCGCGCCTTACCTTACGTGAACCCCCGCGGCCCGCAAGCACAGCCTGTCCGCCCCTCTCAGGCGAATCGGACATCCGCCACCCATACGCGTGAAGCGGGCCGACTCTCATTGTTCGGCTGGAAGTGCGATAACTACGTTCTGTGCCGGAGGTGACGTTTCTCATGACGGTCTGTGCCCCCCAGAGCACTCCACAGAGCACCCCGCGGAGTGGCTCGATGGACATGAGACGCGCGGCGTTCACGGTCACGGCGAACGGCTCGTACGCCGCCCGGCTGGCCCTCGACGGCGGCACGGGCGGCTGGTTCCCCGAGCGCTGGACGCTCGACGGCCCCGAGCCGTACGCCGTGCCGCTGCCCGGCAGCCAGCCCGAGGAGCCCGACAGCGAAGTGCAGCCGCTCGCCGACGGGCGGGTCCTCATCCGCCGCCGGGTCGCCGAGCGCCACACGCTCTCGCTGCTCTACCCCACCGGGCCCGGCACCGGAGAGCTGGCCCTCGGGGCCGTCGAGTGCGCCCGGCTGACCCTGCTGCCCCCCGCGCCGGGCGGCGCCTCCGCCTACGGGCTCGTGCACGCCGAGCGGACCACCGCCCTGTGGCGGCTGCACGGCGGCGGCTTCGGGCCCGAGCGCGTCGTGGAGGTGCCCGGCCGCTGCGCGGGCGGCGCCTGGCTCGACCGCACCGGCCGGCTCCTCGCCCTCGACCGCGAGCTGGACGGCCGCACCAAGACCGTCGTGGTGGACCTGGAGCGCGGCGGCGAGACCAGCCCGCTGCTGCAGATCACCGAGGAGAGCAACGACCGCCTGCTGCTCGCCGACCCGTACAGCGGCCTGCTGCTCGTCCGGTCGGACGCCCCCGGCCAGGACCGGCTCGGGTGGGGCGTGCTCGGCTCCGCGCGCCCCGTGCGCTTCCCGGAGTGCCTGCGGCCCGCGGGCGCCGCGCTCACCCCCTTCGCCGCCCAGCCCGGACAGGAACTCACGCCCGAAGGATGCGCGGTGGCCTTCCGCGTCGAGGGCGCCACCGGCAGCTGGGTGGGCGTCTGGCGCCCCGCCGGGAAACAGCTCCAGCAGTTCCCGGCGCCCGCCGGCTGGCTCGTCGGCGCGGGCCTGTGGACCACCGGCGGCGAACTGCGCCTGCCGTTCGTGACGCCCTACGTCCGCTGCGGCCTGGCACGGCTGCGGCTGCCGGAAGGCGAGCGGGGGGAGACCCGGGATACCGGCGGGCGCGGTGCGGCGCGGGACGCGGCCTCCGGCGGGCCGCGCACCGCGCCGGGTCAGTCACCGGCGTCTCCCCTCGACCAGGTGCGGCAGCCAGCGCCCCCGCCGGCGGGCGGCCGGCAGCCCCAGGTGCCCCTGCTGCAGCCGCCGCCGGCCGAGGAGCGGCCCACTGCGTCTGCGGCCCCCGCCCGGCAGCCGCTCCTGCACGAGGCCCCCCACCACACTGCAGCGCCGGCAGCAGCCCCTGCTGCACGAGGTGCCCCGCCCCGCCCCGGAGCACCTGCCGCCGGCTCATGAGACGGCTCGTCCGGCGCCGGAGTCCCCGGCGCCCGCGGCGTCGCAGCAGTTGCAGCCGTTGCTGCAGGAGGCCCTGCGCCGGGGGCCGGAGCGGCCGGTTCCTGCGGCGTCGCATCAGGCGGCGCCGCCGCTGCAAGAAGTCCCTCGTCCGGCGCCGGAGCCGGTGTCCGGGGGCGGGGCGCAGGTGCAGCCGCCGTGGGCGCAGGAAACCGCCCGTCCGGCGCCGGAGCGGTCGGCCGCTGCCGTGTCCGTGTCCGTGTCGCCGCAGTCGCAGGCGCAGCCGCCGCTGCAGGAAGTGCCCCACCCGGCGCCGTCATCGTCTGAGGCGACCCACCCGGCGCCGGAGCGGCCGGCGCAGCCGCAGCCGTTGCTGCAGGAAGTTCTTCGCCCGGCGCCGGGGCCGGCTTCTGCGGACGGGCAGTCGCAGGTGCGGTCGCCGTTGGAGCAGGAGGGAGCTCGCCGGGCGGCGGAGAGGTGGGCTCCTGCCGCGTCACGGCAGGAGCAGGCGCAGCCGCTGCTGCAGGGGGTTCTTCGGCCGGGCGCCGCCGTGTCGCCGCAGTCGCAGCCGCTGCTGCAGGAAGTACGGCCCCCCGGGCCGCCCGCGCAGGTGCCGCTGTTGCAGGACGCGTCGCAATTGAGGCACGAGCAGGGGGATTCCGCCGTCCCGCCGCGGTTCCCGCAGACCTTGCCGCACGAGGCGGCCCGCCCGGCGGCGGCGGATCCCGTGGTCGTGCAGGAGCCGGCCCCCGCCGTACGGCCGCAGCAGCCCCTGCTGCAACAGGTGCCGTGCCCGCCGCAGGCGCCGCCGCTGCTGGAGCACCCCCACGAGGGGCCCCCGCCCGGCCCGCCGCAGACGGAGCGCGTCGAGTCGCCCGCTTCCGTGTGGACCGCCGTGCCGCCCACCGGGCTTCCCGGGGCGGGCATGCCGGGCGCCTGGTCCGTGGCGGCTTCCGCGGCCGGTGGGCAGGGGGGCGTGCCACCCAGGCCCGTACCCCTGCAGCAGGCCCCGCTGGGCCGGGAGCACCGGCCCTGACCGGCGGCCGACTCGCGGCCCGGCCGGGTGGCCCGGGCGATCAAGGTCCCGTTAGAATCCGGGCGGGGGTTGCGCAGCTGTGCCGGACGGTGACGTGACGTCGTCGTGAGCCGGACGGCCGTGCGCGGAGGGCGTGTCGGCGTCCGCCGACACCGTGCGCCACTGCCGTGGCAGCCCCCGACGCGCAAAGCACGCATCCCCATCCGACGGAGTGACTTTCCCCATGCCCGACGCCCGAACCGACACGACCGAGGCGCGCCCCTTCGAGGCGTCCCAGGCCGCAGCCGCCGGCTCCGGCAGGCACCGTGGTCCGGCTTCCCCCGACGACGACAGCTCTCCTGCCCACGGCAAGCACCGCCGTACGCCGGAAGGTCACTGACCGGCGTCGCCGACGCTTCCGGTCAGCCCTCGGGCGCCGGGTGGTCCCGCTCCGCGGAGACCCCCGGCGCCCGAGGCGTTTTCGGCGGGCTGTTCAGCCGCCGGGCCCCAGCTGCCACACCTCCGGCGCGGCGAACGTCTCTCCGGGCGGCCGCCCGGCGAAGTGCGGGGTGAGGATCCCGTCCAGTTCGTCGGCGGTGAAGACGCCTCCGGCGGCGCCGAACTGCGCCGCGACCCTCGGCCGCTCCATGACCGCGACCATCCCGCCGTGCACGAGGAGGACCTGCCCGGTCACCCCGGCCGAGGCGGGCGCGGCGAGGTAGCCGACGAGCGGTGCGACGTGTTCGGGGGCCAGCGGGTCGGGCCCGCCGTCCGCGGGCGTGCCGACGCCCGCGAAGATCTGCTCGGTCATGCGGGTGCGGGCCCGCGGGCAGATGGCGTTCACCGTGACCCCGTACTTGCGCAGGGCCTCCGCCGTGGAGGTGGTGAGGCCGACGATGCCGCCCTTGGCCGCCGCGTAGTTGGGCTGCCCGGGCGAGCCGATGAGGAAGGCCTCGGAGGAGGTGTTGACGACCCGTCCGTACACCGGCCGCCCGGACGCCTTGGCCCGTTCCCGCCAGTGCGCGGCGGCGAAGCGCAGGGTGTTGAAGTGGCCCTTGAGATGGACGCGGATCACGGCGTCCCACTCGTCCTCGGCCATGGAGAAGACCATCCGGTCGCGCAGGATCCCCGCGTTGTTGACGAGGACGTCGAGCGTGCCGCCGCCGGCGTCGACGGCGAGCCGGACGAGGTCGCGGGCCGTCTCGTGGTCGGCGACATCGCCGACGTGGGCGGTGGCGAGGCCGCCGGCCGCCCGGATCTCGGCGGCGACGGCCTCGGCGGGCGCGGCCGACGCCTCGCCGGAGCCGTCCGCGCCGGGCTGCCCGTAGTCGTTGACGACGACGTGCGCGCCGAGCCGGGCGAGTTCGAGGGCTTCCGCCCGGCCGAGGCCGCGCCCCGCGCCGGTGACGATCGCGGTCCTGCCGCGCAAGGACACCATGCCGCGTCCTCCTCTCAGATCTCGATGCACGTGCGCAGTGCCTCGCCCGTGCGCATCTGTTCCAGGGCGTCGTTGACGCCGGACAGCGGGACCCGGTGGGTGATCAGGCCCGCGAGGTCGATGCGGCCGGCCCGCCACAGGGCTATGGCCCGCTCGTAGGAGCGCAGGACGTCCCCGCCGCCGTAGAGGGACGGCAGGATCTTCTTCTCGTCGAAGAACAGCTCGAACATGTTGACCTGGAAGTGGTCGTCCATGGCGCCGGCGCCGACGACGCACAGCGTGCCGCCGCGGCGCGTCGCGTCGTACGCGGCCCGGGCGGTGGCGGAGGTGCCGACGACCTCGAAGGCGTAGTCGAAGCCCTCGCCGCCGGTGACGCGTGCCCGGGCGTCGGCGAGCGCGTCGGGCGGTACGGCTTCGGTCGCGCCGAAGCGCAGGGCGGCCTCGCGCCGGGAGGGCACGGGGTCGACGGCGACGATCTGCGCGGCGCCAGCCGCCCGCGCGCCCTGGATCGCGCAGATCCCCACGCCTCCGCAGCCGATGACGGCGACCGAGGAACCGGCGGCGACGTCCGCGGTGTTGAGGGCGGCGCCGAGGCCGGTGGTGACGCCGCAGCCGATGAGGGCGGCGATGTCGTAGGGCAGGTCGTCGGGGATGGGCACGGCGCAGCCGGCGCCGACGACGGCCTCCTCGGCGAAGGTGCCGGTGCCGGCGAAGCCGAAGAGATCGGAGCCGCCGGAGCCGCCCGAGCCGCCGGAGCCGCCGGAGCCGTTCTCGCCGCCCATGCGGAAGTTGGGGGTGCCGGCCTCCATCAGGCTCGCCAGGCACAGCTGGCTCTGGCCGCGCTTGCAGGCGGGACAGCCGCCGCAGGGCGGCAGCCAGCAGACCAGGACGCGGTCGCCGGCCTGCAGTCCGGTGACGCCCTCGCCGACCTCGACGACTTCGCCGGCGCCCTCGTGCCCTGGGACGAAGGGCACGAGCTGGGGCAGCACCCCGTTCATCGCGGAGAGGTCGGAGTGGCACAGCCCGGTGGCCCGCATGCGCAGCCGGACCTTTCCGGGGCCGAAGCCCACCGCCTCGACGTCGTCGCGGACTTCGAGCCGGGGCCGGCCCGTCTCGTGCTGTACGGCTGCGCGCATGACGGACTCCTCTGTCGTAGGACTCTGACGTGGGAGGGACCTCTGCCGATTGCCCTGCGGGTTGCCCCGTGGCCGGTTCGCCGCGGGCTATCCGTGCGTGACGACCGTGTCCGCCAGGACGGGCGCGTCGTCGCGCTCCACGGCGGTGACGGTGACCTGGATCCGGCCGGGCGCCGGGGTCTCCCGCCACATCCGCACGCGCAGCGTCTCGCCGGGGTAGACGACGCCGGCGAATCGGGTGCGGTAGGCGCGGACGCGGGTGACGTCCCCGGCGAGGGCGGTGTCGACGACGGCCTTGAGGGTGATGCCGTACGAGCACAGGCCGTGCAGGATCGGCCGGTCGTAGCCCGCGAGCGCGGCGAACTCGGGGTCGGCGTGCAGGGGGTTCCAGTCGCCGGACAGGCGGTAGAGGAGCGCCTGGTCCTCGCGGACGGGCCGCTCCACGGTGGCGTCGGGGGCGCGGACGGGTGCCTCCAGGCGGGTGGAGGCGCCGCGTTCGCCGCCGAAGCCGCCCTCGCCCTTGACGAAGATCTCGCTCTCGCCCGTCCACAGCGGGCCGTCGGCGTCCGCGGCCTCCGAGCGCAGCACGATGACGGCCGCCTTGCCCTTGTCGTGGACGGCGGCGACGCGGGAGGTGAGCGTGACGACGCCGCGGGCCGGGAGCGGGCGGTGCACGTCGAGGGACTGGCCGCCGTGGAGCACCGCGGCGAGGTCGATGTCGATGCCCGGGGCGGTGAGGGCGCCGGCCTGCGCGGCGCCTCCGCCGGCGACGGTGGCGAAGCTCGGCAGGACGTGCAGGCGGCTCTCCAGGGTGTAGCGGAGCTCGTCGGGGTCCGTGGCGGGGGTGCCCGCGCCGATGCCGAGGTGGTAGAGCAGGACGTCCTTGTGATCCCAGGTCGGCGAGGTCCGGCGGGGCTCGGCGGCGACCGCCTGGCGTGCGTCGATGGGCATCGGGAACCCTTCCTGGAACGCGTTCTAGCCGGTCCGGTGGACCCCATGTATAGCCCGGCCCGGGACAAATGTCACGGGTGGCTGCCCACACTTGCATCTGCCCAGCTCACGGGCGCCTTCCCTAGAGTTCTGCACCATGAACGACAGCAAGACCGCGTGCGAGCCCGGGCGCGAAGGCGAGCTCGAGGCCGGGCGCAGGACCGGCCGTGCGGCCGCGTGGACGGCCGCGCGCAAGGCCGGACGGAAGGCCTGGCGCCGGGACGAGGGGGACGTCGAGCGGCACAAGCCACCGGGGAAGTTCGCCTTCCTGCCCTGGCTGTTCATGCTCACCGGCGACGTGCAGGACCTGTTCCGGGGCGAGGTGCCCCTGCCCTGGCTCGGCGCGGCGGGCATCGTGGCCTTCGCCGCGCTGTACGCCCTCACGATCTTCACCGGCCTCGACAAGCGGCACAGGACGACCCGCGTGCCGCGCCTCGCACTCGCCGGGCTGGCCGTCGTGACGTACGCGCTGACCCTCGGCTACGGCGGCGACTGGCTGCTGTGCTTCCCGCTGCTGTCGCTGGCCGCCGGCATCGTGCTGCGGCGCGGGCTGACCGAGAGCGGGCGCCGCCTGGGCGTCGTCGTCCTCTCCCTCGCCGGTTCGGCCGGGGTGATCGCGGGCCTGCGCGGCGGCCCCACGGAGTCGCTCACCGTCGCCTACGGGACGCTGCTCTCCGGTTTCGTCACCGCCGCGATCCTCAGCCTCTTCGAGACGGTCGCCCAACTCCGCGCCACCCGCGAGGAACTGGCCCGCAGCGCCGTGGAGCGCGAACGGCTGCGCTTCTCGCGCGACCTGCACGACCTCCTCGGGCACACGATGTCCGTGATCGTCGTCAAGGCGGAGGCCGTGCGCCGGCTCGCCCCGCGCGACCTGGACGCGGCGATCGGGCAGGCCGCCGACATCGAGGCCGTCGGCCGGCAGGCCCTCACCGAGATCCGCGAGGCCGTCACCGGCTACCGCGAGGGCAGCCTCACCACCGAACTCGACCGCGCCCGCTCCCTCCTGGAGGCCTCCGGCATCACCCACGACATCCGCCAGTCCGGGCCCCCGCTGCCCCCGCAGACCGCGGCCCTGCTGGGCTGGGTCGTCCGCGAGGGCGTCACCAACGTCGTCCGGCACAGTGGCGCGGGCCGCTGCACGGTCGAAGTGCGCGGCGAGACCGACCAGGTGCGCCTGGAGATCACCGACAACGGGCGCGGCGTAGGCTCGGAACGGGCCACGCCGGGCACGGGCCTGAAGGGGCTGACGGAGCGCATGGCCGCCGCCGGCGGCCACCTGACCGCCGGCCCGGACGGGCGCAGGGGCTTCCGGCTCGTGGCCGAACTGCCCGTCGACTCGGAGTCCGAGGAGGACCACCGCTCATGATCAAGCTGCTCCTCGCCGAGGACCAGGGAATGATGCGCGGCGCGCTCGCGCTGCTCCTCGGGCTGGAGGAGGACATAGAGATCGTCGCCCAGGTCGGCGACGGCGACGAGATCGTCCCCAAGGCCCTGGAGACGAAGCCCGACGTCGCGCTCCTCGACATCGAACTGCCCGGCCGCAGCGGCCTGGACGCGGCCGCGGACCTGCGCGCCCGGATGCCCGGCTGCCGGGTGCTGATCCTCACCACCTTCGGCCGGCCCGGCTACCTGCGCCGCGCGATGGAGGCCGGAGCGTCCGGCTTCCTCGTCAAGGACGGCCCGGTGGAGGACCTGGCCGCGGCGATCCGGCGCGTCCTGGCCGGGGAGCGCGTCATCGACCCGGCCCTGGCCGCCGCCGCCCTCAGCGCCGGCCCCAACCCCCTCACCCAGCGCGAACGCGACGTCCTCGCGGCCGCGGTCGACGGGGCGACGGTGGCCGACATCGCGGCGAAGGTCCACCTGTCGCCCGCGACGGTCCGCAACTACCTGTCGGCGGCCATCGGCAAGACCCAGACCCGCAACCGCATGGAGGCCGTCCGCGCGGCCCGGCAGAATGGCTGGCTGTGACCCCCTCGCCGAACGGACCGAGCCCCTCTCCACCCGCGCGACGGCGGGCGGAGAGGGGCTCGTGCAAGCCGGGCGGCGGACGAGTCGGCCTGTACGCCGGGTTCTGTCTCCCGGGGGCCTCGCGGCCCTCGGGGAGGCGGTCATCCATCTAGGCCTGCCGTTGCCGGCAGGCTCGTGCGGTCTACCCGCGGACTCGGGCGGGCAGCCCTCGATCGTCCGCGCAGGACCGCCGTGAAGCGGCCCCTCTTGACCTTGCTCCGGGTGGGGTTTACCTAGCCGCCTGGGTCACCCCAGGCGCTGGTGGTCTCTTACACCACCGTTTCACCCTTACCGGAAGCCTTGCGGCCCCCGGCGGTCTGTTTTCTGTGGCACTGTCCCGCGGGTCACCCCGGGTGGGCGTTACCCACCACCCTGCCGTGTGGAGCCCGGACGTTCCTCGGGGGATCCGAAGACCCCACGCGACCGCCCGGCCGGCTCGTCCGCCGTGCCGACCATGCTACCTGGCGGGGGCTGCCACGATCGCCGCCAGGCCCTAGGCCGGGGCGAACCACACCTTGTCGCGGCCGGGGTCCGCCTCGATGACGCGGACCCGCATGCGGTGGCCGAGGGCGAGCGGCGGGCCGTCGCCGTCGCCCTCGACGTGGCCGATGACCGCGGGCTCGTAGAGGTGGACCGTGCCGGCGGTCGGGCGGTCCTCCTGGACGTCCACCACGTAGGCGTCGAAGACCTGGCCGATGCGGTCGCGCAGGAGGGCCGCCTCGATCAGGTCCACGCACTCCCGTTCCACCTGGCCGGCGCGGCGCGCGCCCGCCTCCATCTCGCCGGGGAGGGCGTCGAGCGCGGCGCGCACCCACTCGGGCGGGTCGGTGCCCGCGACCGCGGCGAGGCACAGCTCGCCGGTGTAGCGGTCGACCAGGCGGCGCAGGGGGGCGGTGCAGTGGGCGTACGGGGCGGCGAGGGCGGCGTGGCCGGGGTCCGCCGGGGCCGGGCGCTGCGCGGGCCGTTCGCGGTCGAAGACGGCGTAGCCCGCGCCGCGCAGGAGCGCCGTGCACTCCTGCAGGAACGCCGCGTGCTGGGTATGGGAGGGGTCGAGCGCGCGGATCACGACCGCGTACGGCATGCCGTCCGGCCAGGTGACGCCGAGGGCGCGCGCCACGCGCCGCAGCCGCTCGACGGCCCGCTCGGGCGCGGCGGGCAGGGTGCGCAGGATGCCGGTGCCCGCGCGCAGCATCAGGTCGGCCGCGACCATGCCGGTCATCAGGGATATTTGGGCGTTCCAGCCGTCCGCGGGCAGGGGCGTGCGGTAGGCGAGCGCGTAGTGGCTGCCGCGGTGCACGACCTCCTGCTCGGGGACGTTGAGCGAGACCCCGCCCCGGGCGCGCTCCAGGGCCTCGCGCCGCATCCCGATCTCGCGCAGCAGGGCCAGGGGCTCCTCGGCCCTGCCGGAGTCCACGGCGGCCTGGACGGCCGCGTAGTCGAGCCGGGCCCGGCTGCGCACGAGCGCGCGCCGCAGGTCCGCCGTCTCCACGCGGCCGTCCGCGTCGAGGTCGAAGCGCCACAGCAGCGCGGGCCGGCTGTGGTCGGGGAGCAGGCTCGCGGCGCCCTCGCCGAGGACGTCCGGGTGGAGGGGGACGCGCCCGTCGGGGTAGTAGAGGGTCATGACGCGGCGGTGCGCCTCGGCGTCCAGGGCCTGGCCGGGGCGGACGAAGGCGGCGACGTCGGCGATCGCGTAGTGCACGCGAAAGCCCCCGCCGTGGCGCCGCCGCAGGTGCATGGCCTGGTCGAGGTCCTTCGCGCCGGGCGGGTCGATCGTGAACAGCGGCAGGTCGGTCGCGTCGTGCGCCGGGAGGCGGGGGTGCCGCGCGGCCTGCTCGGCCTCCGCGAGGGCGTCGGCGGGGAACTGCTCGGTCACCCCGGTGTCCTCGCGCAGCCGGCGCAGCGCGGCCCGCAGGGGACTGCCGTCCGCGTCGGTCACGTGCATCTTGCGGCGGGGCATGGGACGAGCGTATTTCCGGTGCGGGCGCGGGGCACGGCGAGCGTGGCGGGCGGCGTTAGGCTCGTCGGGGCGCGCGTGCGGCCGTCCGGTCCGGTCGTGCCGTCCGCCCCCGCGTCCTTACCGATGTCCGTACCGATGGGAGAAGACACCGTGCTCGTGCTGTTGCCGCCGTCCGAGGGGAAGGCCGCCGCCGTCGGTTCCGGCGCCGGGGCCGCGCTGGAGGTCGGTGCGCTGTCGCTGCCGGGGCTGGCCGGGGCGCGGGAGACCGTGCTGGCCGAGCTGGTGGAGCTGTGCGCGGGCGACGAGGACAAGGCCGCGGAGGTGCTGGGCCTCTCGCCGGGGCTGCGGGGCGAGATCGCGAAGAACGCGGCGCTGCGGACGGCGGGCACCCGCCCCGCGGGCGAGGTCTACACGGGCGTCCTCTACGACGCGCTCGGCCTGGCCTCGCTGGACGCGGCGGCGCGGGTACGGGCGGAGCGCTCGCTGCTGGTCTTCTCGGGGCTGTGGGGCGCGGTCCGCGTGGGTGACGCGATCCCGTCGTACCGCTGCTCGATGGGCGTGAAGCTGCCGGGCCTGGGCGCGCTGGGCGCCTACTGGCGCGGGATCATGGACGAGCACCTGCCGCAGGAGGCGGGCGAGGGGATGGTGCTCGACCTCCGCTCGGCCGCGTACGCCGCCGCGTGGAAGCCCAAGGGCGCGCTCGCGGAGCGGACGGCGACCGTCCGGGTGCTGCAGTCGAAGATCGTGGACGGGGTCGAGAAGCGGTCCGTCGTGAGCCACTTCAACAAGGCCACCAAGGGCCGGCTGGTCCGGGACCTGCTGACGGCGGGCGCTAAGCCGCAGGGGCCCGCGGAGCTCGCGGAGGCGCTGCGCGGCCTCGGGTACGCGGTGGAGGGCGAGGCGCCCGCGAAGGGCGGGAAGCCGTGGGCGCTGGACGTGGTGGTGACCGAGCTCTGAGGCGGCGGGGCGCCCGGCGCCCGTCACCGACGGCCCTCCCGGCCCCTCGTTGCACATAGTGCAACGATCGTTGCGTTAAGTGGCGGGGGCGCGCAGGATGGCCGTGTGACCGCCGCCGCGCCCGTCCCGGCGCCCGCCTCCGTCCTTGGCCTCGCCGCCCCCGTCCTCCCCGTGGCCGTCCTCGACGACGCGTCCGACGCCGTGCCCCTCGCCCGCGCGCTCGTCGCGGGCGGGCTGCCGGCGATCGAGGTGACGCTGCGCACGGACGCGGCGCTCGATGCCATACGGGCCGTCGCCGCGGAGGTTCCCGAGGCGGTCGTGGGCGCGGGAACCGTCCTGTCCCCGGTCCTGGCGGACGCGGCGGCCCGCGCCGGGGCCCGCTTCCTGGTCAGCCCCGGCTGGACGGACCCGCTGCTCGCCGCCCTGCGGGAGACGGGGCTGCCGTTCCTGCCGGGCGTCTCGACCGTCTCGGAGGTCATGGCCCTGCTGGAGCGCGGGGTGAGCGAGATGAAGTTCTTCCCCGCGCAGGCCGCGGGCGGCGCGCCGTACCTCCGCTCGCTGGCCTCCCCGCTCCCCGGCGCCCGCTTCTGCCCCACCGGCGGCATCGCCCCCGAAACGGCCCCGGCCTACCTCGCCCTGCCGAACGTCACGTGCGTGGGCGGCTCCTGGATGCTCCCCCCGGCCGCCCTGGCCCACCGCGACTGGCCCCGCGTCACCGAACTGGCCCGCCGGGCAGCGGAGCTGGGGCGCGCCGCGCCCGCTGCCTGACGGATCGGCCGCCGCTGTAACGCCCGCTGTCCGCCGCCGGCGATGGCTCGCAGCGCCGCGCAGTGGGCGGTGAATGCCGCCCGGCCCGCGTCGGTCAGGGCGAGCCACGTGCGCGGCCGCTTGCCCGTGCCGGCGACCGAGCCCGCGCCGGCCGACCGGTTGCCGGTTCGCCCATATGCCGAGGGTCGTCATCGCCGCCGCCCGGAGCACGGCGAAGGTGATCGCGCTCGCCGGTCCGTCGATTTCGGCAAGTACTTTCCGGCCTGCCTCCGGCGGGGTACGCCCCCCGCCGCCGCTACGAGCCGAACGTGAAGTTGGAGTGGTTCGTGGCCAGTTGCCTGCCGTCCGGGCCGTAGGCCGTGACCTGCAGCTGCCAGCGCACCGTCGGGGTCGGGACGAGGAAGGTCGGGTGCCAGTCCGTGCTGTCCCAGCCCAGGACCGGGGAGCCGATGACGCTGTCGGCGCTCATGCTCTGCTTGGTGACGTCGTTGTAGGTGTGCCACCTGATGGAGGCCGTCCTGCCCTTGAGGCCGGTGAAGGTCACGTTCACCTGGACCTTGGTGACGGTCGGGGTGACCGCGCCCTGCGTGAGGACGCTGACCACCCGTGCGGACACGGCGGGCGCGGAGGATGCCGGGGTCCGCGAGGGCGTGACCGTCGGAGGCCGCGTGGCCGGGTTGCCGGAGCCGGACGAGCTCCCCGTGCCGCCCGTGCTGCCCGATCCGCCCGAGGCGCCGGAGCCCCCCGAGCCCCCCGATCCGCCCGACGTCGCCGGCCCCGGCGGGCTCGTCGCCGGCGGGGGAGCGGTCGTCGGGTCGCGCCCGCCCGCCTCGTCCGCCTCGAAGGGGCCCGCCTTGAACAGCACCGGAAGGACCGCCGCGAGCACCACGGCCAGGCCTGCGGTCACCCAGTACTTCCACACGTGGGACCAGAAGCGGTTCTCGGGCGGTTGTGGTTGCGGTTGTGGCGGATCTCCGTCGTGGCTCACCGCGCCACCTCCCCCGTGGTGTCCGGCCTCGCCTCCTGGGACGGTACACCCGGAACGAGCCGTTCGGGCGGGTACGGACCCGGTGGCGGGGAACTGCCCGCGAAGGCCGTGACGCCCCTCTTCACAGCCGCCCCAACCGCGCGCAATCTGAACGGCATGACCCCCCTCTCCGAAAACCCCTTCACCCTCGGAGTGGCCTCCGGCGACCCCCTGCCGGACTCCGTCGTGCTGTGGACCCGGCTCGCCCCCCGGCCCCACGAGCCGGGCAACGGCCTGCCCGCCGAGGGCGGCATCGCCGTCCAGTGGGAGCTCTCCGAGGACGACACGTTCCGCCGCGTCGTGCGGAGCGGCACGGCCGCCGCACCGGCCGCCGACGGCCACACCGTGCACCTGGACCTGTGCGGCCTCGACCCCGGCCGCACCTACTGGTACCGCTTCCGCGCCGACCGGTGGATCAGCCCCGTGGGCCGCACCCGCACCGCGCCCCGGGCGGACGCGGCCGTCGCCGCCGCCCGCTTCGGCCTGATCTCGTGCCAGCAGTACGACGAGGGCTACTACACCGCCCTCGGCCACCTCGCGCGCGAGGACCTCGACGCGGTGTTCTTCGTCGGCGACTACATCTACGAGAACGCCATCGACGCCCGCGCGGGCGCCCGCAACTACACGGAACCCCTGCCGGAGTTCTACAACCACTGGACGTACACCCTGGAGGACTACCGCCAGCGGTACGCGCTCTACAAGACCGACGCCGAGCTCCAGGCCGCCCACGCCGCCCACCCCTGGTACGTCACCTGGGACGACCACGAGGTCGAGAACAACTACGCGGGCGACGTCTCCCAGCACGACGACCCCGTCGACCGCTTCCGCGCCCGCCGCGCCGCCGCCTACCGCGCCTACTGGGAGAACATGCCGTTGCGCAGCCCCCAGCGCCCCACCGGCCCGGACCTGCGCCTCTACCGGCGCTTCGCGTACGGCCGCCTCGCGCAGTTCGACCTCCTCGACACCCGCCAGTACCGCTCCGACCAGGCCTACGGGGACGGCTGGCACACCCCCGGGCCCGAGTCGCAGGACGAGGCCCGCACGATCACCGGTGAGGCGCAGGAGAGCTGGCTCCTCGACGGCTTCCACGCCTCCACCGCCACCTGGAACGTCGTCGCCCAGCAGGTGTGCTTCTCCCAGCGCAAGGAGTCCCCCGGCGACTCCTCCCGGGTCAGCATGGACACCTGGGACGGCTACCCGGCCTCGCGCGCCCGCGTCCTGGCCGGCGCCCGCGAGGCGGGGATCCGCAACCTCCTGGTCCTCACCGGCGACGACCACACCCACTGCGCGTACGACGTGAAGGCGGACTTCGAGGACCCGGACTCCGCGACGCTCGGCGTGGAGTTCCTCGGCACCTCCGTCTCCAGCGGCTTCGACGGGCAGGAGCGCCCGGACGACTGGCGGGCGGCGATGGAGGCGAACCCGCACCTGAAGTACTACGACGCCCGCCGCGGGTACGTCGTCGTCTCGCTCGACCCGGAGCGCGTGCGGGGGGACTTCCGGACGGTGTCCGGGGTCACCGCGCCGGGGGCGCCGGTCTCGACGGCCGCGTCGTTCGTATCGGAAGCGGGGGCTCCGGGGCTGCGCGAGGCGTGAGGGCCGGTGGCGCCGTCCGCACGGACGGGGGAGCGGACGGGGGAGCGGACGGCGTACCGGAACCAGTGCATCCCGTCACACCCGCCCCCCGAATAACGTGTAAGGCCCACCTATGGGCCGTGGTCATGACACCATGGTTGAACAGAAGACGACCACGGACCCACCGAGCACGGAGCGCGACGCATGACGGACCCCGGCCAGAACACGGCCGAGCAGCACCCCGCCCGCCCTGCCGAACGCCACCCCGCGGGCCCCGGCACGCCCGGGACCCGCGCCGCCCGCACCACGAGCCTGATCGTCACCCTCGTCCTCGGCGGCCTGACCGCGCTGCCACCGCTCTCCATGGACATGTACCTCCCGGCCCTGCCGGAGGTCACCGACGCGCTGCACAGCCCCGCCGCCACCGTCCAGCTCACGCTCACCGCCTGCCTGCTGGGCATGGCCCTCGGCCAGCTCGTCGTCGGCCCCATGAGCGACAAGTGGGGGCGCCGCCGCCCCCTCCTCGCCGGCATGGCCGTCTACGTCGTGGCCACCGCCGCCTGCGCCCTCGCCCCCAACGCCGGACTGCTCACCGGCTTCCGCCTCGTACAGGGCCTCGCCGGCGCCGCCGGCATCGTCATCGCCCGCGCCGTCGTGCGCGACCTCTACGACGGCGTGGCCATGGCCCGCTTCTTCTCCACCCTCATGCTGATCTCCGGCGTGGCCCCCGTCGTCGCACCGCTCATCGGGGGCCAGATCCTGCGCCTGACCGACTGGCGCGGCGTCTTCGTCGTCCTCACCGCCGTCGGCCTGCTGCTCACCCTCGCCGTGTGGCGCTTCCTCCACGAGACCCTCCCGCCGGAGCGGCGCCAGGCCGGCGGCCTCGGCGCGACCCTGCGCACGATGGGCGCCCTCCTCGCCGACCGGGTCTTCACCGGCTACATGCTCGCGGGCGGCTTCGCCTTCGCCGCGCTCTTCGCCTACATCTCCGCGTCGCCCTTCGTCGTCCAGGACATCTACGGGGCCTCCCCGCAGACCTTCAGCCTGCTCTTCGGACTCAACTCGATCGGCCTCGTGCTGGTCGGCCAGATCAACGGCAAGCTGCTCGTCGGCCGCGTGAGCCTCGACAAGGCCCTCGGCGTCGGCCTCACCGTGATCGCCCTCGCCGCCGTCGCCCTGCTGCTCATGGCCTCCGGCGCCTTCGGCAAGGCGGGCCTCGCGCCCATCGCGGGCGGGCTGTTCGTCCTGATGTCCGCCATGGGCCTCGCCATGCCCAACACCAACGCCCAGGCCCTGATGCGCTCCCGCGACGCCGCGGGCTCCGCCTCGGCGCTGCTGGGCACCTCCACGTTCCTGCTGGGCGCGCTCGCCTCGCCGCTCGTGGGCATCGCGGGGGAGGGCACGGCGGTGCCGATGGCCGCGGTGCAGCTGGGGTGCGCGCTCGCGGCGGCGGCGTGCTTCCTGGGCCTGTGCCGGCCCTGGCAGAAGCGCGGCTGAGCCTGCCGCCGGTGCCGGGCCTGCCGTCCGCCGCGGCCGCTTAGACTTTTCCGAATGCACGCCCCCCATTCCCCCCGGTCCGGCGACGAACTGCGCACCGCGCTCGCCGGGCTCCTCGACGGTCTGCCGCCGCGCAAGGCCGCGCAGGCCGTCGACCGGCTGATCGCCAGCTACCGGGGGCTGACCCCCACCGACGCCCCCGTGCTGCGCGACCGCTCCGACGTGGCCGCGTACGCCGCCTACCGCATGCCGGCCACGTTCGAGGCCGTGCGGTCCGCGCTGGAGGCGTTCCGGGACCGGCTGCCGTCCTTCGTGCCCGCCTCGCACGTGGACGTGGGCGGCGGCACGGGCGCGGCGACGTGGGCCGTGGCCTCCGCCTGGGAGGGCGAGAGCCGGGAGACGACGGTCCTGGACTGGGCCGCGCCCGCCCTCGCGCTCGGTGCCGAGCTCGCCGGGGAGGCCTCCGAGCCGGCCCTGCGCGCGGCCCGCTGGGAGCGGGGGATCATCGGCGACGGCCTGCGGGTGCCGCAGGACACGGACCTCGTCACCGTCTCGTACGTGCTGAAGGAGCTGACCGACGCCGCGCGCGCCGCGGTCGTGGCCGAGGCCGCCCGCGCCGCGCGGGCGGTCGTGATCGTCGAGCCGGGCACGCCCGACGGCTACCTGCGGATCATCGAGGCGCGGGACCGGATGATCGCGGCCGGGTTCCGCGTCGTGGCGCCCTGCCCGCACAGCGCGGCGTGCCCGATCGAGCCGGGCGCGGACTGGTGCCACTTCTCGGCCCGGGTCAGCCGCTCCTCGCTGCACCGGCAGGTCAAGGGCGGCTCGCTGCCCTACGAGGACGAGAAGTTCTCGTACGTGGCGGCCGTGCGGGGTGACCTGCCGGAGGCGCCCGCGCCCGCGGCCGCGCCCGCGCGCATCGTCCGCAAGCCGCAGATCCGCAAGGGCCAGGTCCTCCTCGAACTCTGCACGCCCGAGGACGGCCTCACCCGCGAAACGGTCACCAAACGCCACGGCAACGCGTACAAGCACGCGCGGGACGCGACCTGGGGCGACGCCTGGCCTCCGGCCGGGCCCTGACGATCGCGTCGCCGGACACCCGCCGAGGCACGGCGATACCCTCTTCCGCCGGACCCTCGCCGCGGCGGTCACCCGCCGCGGCGGCGGCCTTTGGGGGAGGGCCCTCGCCGGAGGCCGGCAGCGCCCTCCCTTCCGCCGCCGCGGCGAGCAACCCCGCCGCACCGTCCCGGCGGTGCCAGGCTCGCCCGCTGCGGCTGTGTGCAGAGCCTGCCGCGGCAGCGGCCTCGCTTCCGCCGCCGCGGCGAGCAACCCGGACGCACCGGCCCGGCGGTGCCGGACTCGCCCGCTGCGGCTCTGCTCAGAGCCCGCCGCTGCGGCAGGTTCGTTTTCCGCCGCCGCGGCGCATGCCCCCGACGCACCGCCCCGGCGGGGCCCCGCAGCGCAAAGGCATGCCCGCCGGACCGGTCGGCCCCGGTGCTGTCAGCACGCAGGAGCTGCGCCCCGCAGCTCCTGCGTGCAACATTTCACGCTGCCGCCCCCCTTCAGCAGCTCGCCCAGGTCCATCCCGATCGGCTCGTACCCGCGTGCGCGCAGTGGTGCGAAGAGGCCCACCGCCGCTTGCGGCAGCAGGACGTGCCGGCCGTCGCACACGGCGTTGAGGCCGAGGGCCGCCGCGTCTTCCTCGGTCGCGATGAGCGCGTCGGGGAAGAGCCGTCTCAGCACTGCGCGGCTGCCCGCCGAGAACGCGCCGGGGTAGTACATGATCTCGCTGTCGGTGGTGTCGTCGAGGACGCACAACGCCGTGTCGAGGTGGTAGTAGCGGGGGTCGACGAGGTCGAGGCCGATCACCGGCCGGCCGAAGAACTCCTGCGCCTCGGGGTGGGAGAGCGGGCTGCTGCGGAAGCCGCGTCCGGCGAGCAGCCAGGAGGCGGTGACGGCGAAGTCGCCCTCGCCTTCGTTGATGTGCTCGGGTTCGAGCACGTCGGTGTAGCCCCGGTCCCGGAACCAGGCCGCGTGCACGGCGGCCTCGGCGGCTCGTTCGGGGTGGGCGAAGCGCGCGCCGAGCACCCGGCCGTCGACGACGGTCGCGCCGTTGGCGGCGAAGACCATGTCGGGGAGTCCGGGGCGGGGTTCGAGCTCCTCGACGGTGTGCCCGAGTGACAGGTAGCGGTCCCTGAGGTCTTCCCACTGCGCGAGGGCGAGCGGCAGGTCGACCGGTTTGGCCGGGTCCATCCAGGGGTTGATGGAGTAGGTGACCCTGAAGTGGGTCGGGGGGCACATCAGATAGCGCCGCGGAGTGGCCGCGCGTGGGGCTGTACTACGCAAGGAGTGCTCCTCACGGTGGTGTTGGGCACGCACGCAGTCGTCGTGCGTGCCCAAATCGTCCACGCTCCACGGGCTTTGGCGCATGAACCGTACGGGTGGTTTACCGCTGGCTCACTCACGCGCCGGTGGTTCCGCTTCGCCCTTCCCGCAACTTGCGCAGCAGCTCCCTCTTCTGTGTCACCGCATCGGCCCCGCCGCCCGCGCGCCCGCCCCGGTTGCCACCGCGCAGGGCGTTGCGGGAGAGGTTGCTGCGGGTGCCGCCGACGCCGAGCATGCCGCCTGATCCGCTTCGGGTCATGGGGTTCTCCCTTCCTTGAGCGAGACGCTCCGTCTCGCTTCGACTTCCGGGATTCAACAACGAGACGTCTCGTCTTGTCAAGACGATACGTCTCGCTTCATGCGCCGTTAGGATGCCGCCATGACCGACGTCCCGACCCCGCCCCCGGCCCGGCCC
>NZ_JBPQTS010000047.1:0-43259 GCF_051386455.1 Streptomyces sp. URMC 124 | reverse complement strand
GCCCCGAACTGCCGGATTCGGGGCCGCCGCGCCACGTCCGGGCCCGGCGGTGCGCGCAGGGCTCACAGGCCGTTGACCCGGGCCCGCCCCGCGGACCCCAGCGGCTGCACCGCCGCGCCCACCGCCCGTACGGTGCCGTGCGCCCGCGAGCGCAGCAGCCGGGCCCGGGCCATCAGCCGCCGGCTGCGCAGGGCCAGCTCCAGTTCGAAGCGGCTGTGCGGCTCGCGCATCGCGGGCCCGAAGAGCTTCTCGATCTGGCGCAGGCGGTAGCGGACGGTCTGCGGGTGCACGTTGAGCGTGCGGGCGGCCTCCGGTGCCCCGCCGCTCTCCAGCCAGGCCAGCAGCGTCACTTCCAGGCGTTCGCTCTGCCGCGGGGTGAGGTCGTCCAGCGGTCGCAGCCACCGTGCCGACAGGGCCCGGGCCAGGGACTCGTCCTGCAGCACGATCAGGTCGGAGAGGTGGTCGTCGACGAACGTGACGCGGCCGCCCGGGCCGGACACCGTGCCCGCGAGGCCCAGCAGCCGCCGCGCCCAGCGCAGGGACGCCGCGGCTTCGGCGACCGGCACGGAGTGGCCCACGACGGCCGGCCGGCCGCCCAGCGCCGCCTCCAGGGCGGCGTCCAGCGCGGGCCGGGACCGCGGGCCGGGGTCGGGGATCAGCAGGCACAGGTCGGCCTCGACCGTGCCCGGCAGGCCCTGGCCGAGCGCCGCGGCCAGCTGGGAGGTCAGCTGCGGGGACGGCTGCGGTGCGAGCTGGGGCGCGGACGGCACGTCGCCGGGGGCCGCGAGGACGACCGCCCGCACCCGGCGGGGCAGCGGCCAGCCGGCCTGGCCCGCGAGTTCGGCCAGTACGCCGGAGGGGACGGACCGGTCGTCGGCGAGGGCGGCGAAGAGGGCCTGGCGCGCGCGGGTGCCGGGCATGGCGGTGACGACGCGGGCGGGTTTTCGCCTCGGCTGCGGTATGCGCCCCGCGGCGGCCTCGGGCCCCAGCCCCAGCGTCAGCAGCAGCGCCTGCTCGACGGCGGTCCGCGTCGCTTCCGGACCGATGCGCTGCGCGGCCGCCGAGAACGCCGGCGCGCTGCGCTGGAGTTCCTCGGCCAGCCGGGCGGCGACCTCGGGGAGTTCCCTTCTCACGGCCCGGGTCCACTCACCGCGCGGCCGCGACCAGATGCGGTTCAGGATTTCGCACATCGTCTACCTCCGGACTTCCGTTCCGGGCGCGAGGGCCGGGAAACCGGAAAATTCCGGCCGGGGCCCTCTCGCCTGAGTGGGCATCATCAGCAGTCGGCGGCCGTCAGGGGGACAGCCGTACGGGAATTTGTCACAGCGCGATAAACCTTATGAAGATCCTGCGGAGATGGACGATGCTTCTGCACATTCGGCCGCCGGGCTTCCCGTGGCCGGCCGGTCACACCGCGTGAATTCAACAAGGGCCCTCCCGGCGGATATCGCCGATGCGAGGGATTTCCGGATTTCTCAGGAACACGGGCGGTCGCCGGAAGATACGGAGACGGCCCGTCGGAGACCCGTATGCACATGTCGCGAATGCAAACACTTCCCCGACCCCGGGCCACCAGGGCGCGGGCCCGAGCGTCAAGGGCACGGGCCCGGCCGCAGCTGCGGCCCTCGGCGCGCCCCGCCCTCCCCGCGGCGATCCTGCTGCTCCTCGCCGTCGCCGCGCGGGCCGGGGTGGCCGAACGGACGCAGGAGTTCCTCGACTTCGGCGCGGGGGTCCTCGCGCTCGTCTCGCTCACCTCCACCGTGCTGTGGGGGCTGGCCGCAACCGACCGGCGGCTGCTGGGCTCGGCCCACCGACTCCTCGCCCAGGGCGTGCACCGCGGGCTGGCCGTGGCCGGGCTCGGCTTTCTCGCCCTGCACATCTGGGTGAAGGTTGCCGAGGACCGTACCAGTACCGCGGCCGCGGCCGTTCCGTTCGCGGACAACACGCAACCTCTGCTCATCGGCCTGGGCACGATGGCGGGTTACCTGTTCGTCGCCGTCGCGGTCAGCGGGGCGGTCCGCAGCGCGTTCAGCAGCGTCGGCAGCTCGCTGCAGTGGCGGGCCCTGCACATGACGGCCTACCCCGCCTGGGGCGCGGCCCTGGTGCACGGACTGCACTCGGGCCGCCCCGCGGCCGGCTGGGCCACCGCGGCCTACGCCCTGTGCCTGGCGGGAGTGGCGGGCGCCCTGGCCCTGCGCCTGCGCTCGCGGCTGCGCGAGGAACGCGCCGAACGCGCGGACCGCGGAAGCCGTGAGAGCCGGGGAGGGGCAGCGTGAACGGGACCGTGCCCGCGCTGGCCACCGTCGGACCGCCCAGGCTCCTGGCGGGCCTGGACGAGACGGCGTGGATGGACCGCGAGACGCACCTGGCCGTCCACGGCCCGGCCCCCGACCTGGACGTGGAGGAACTCGCCGGGCTCGCCGAGGGGATCGGCCTGCGCGGCCGGGGCGGCGCGGGCTTCCTGTTCGCCCGCAAGCTCCGCGCCGTCGCCGCGGCCCAGCGCCGCAAGGGCTCCTCGGCTTCCGTCGTCGTCAACGGCAGCGAGGGCGAGCCGGGCTGTCTGAAGGACACCGCCCTGCTGCTCTACGCCCCGCACCTGGTCCTCGACGGCGCCGTGCTCGCCGCGAAGGCGCTCGGCGCCCAGCGCGTGGCCGTCGGCGTGACGCGCCCCGACGTCGAGCGGTCGCTGAGGCGCGCCATCGCCGAACGCGGGACCTCCGGCCCGCGGGCCGACGTGACCCTGCTGCCCGAACGCTTCGTCACCGGCGAGAGCTCCGCGCTCGTCCGCGGCATCGACGGCGGCCCCGCACTGCCCTCCGGCCGCAGGATCCGCACCAGCGAGAGCGGGCTCGGCGGCTCCCCCACCCTGCTCTCCAACACCGAGACCTTCGCCCAGCTGGCCACCGCGGCACGGCTCGGGGCCACGGACTACGGCGCGTGCGGGCTGCCCACCGAGCCCGGCACCGTCATGCTGACCGTCGCCGGCACCCACGTCGTCGAGACCCCGACCGGCGTGCCCCTGACGTACATCCTCGACCTGTGCCGGACGGCGCCGGGCCAGGGCGTCCTGGTCGGCGGCTACCACGGCAGCTGGCTGCCGGCACAGGCGGCGCGGTCGGCCACCGTCTCCCGCGACTCGCTCGCCGCGGCCGGCGGCGTCCTGGGCGCCGGAGCCGTGCTGCCGCTGCCGGAGACGACCTGCCCGGTGGGCGAAGTGATCCGCACGGCCCGGTGGCTGGCGTCCCAGTCGGCCGGCCAGTGCGGGCCCTGCGCGCTCGGCCTGCCCTCCCTCGCGGACGCCCTGGCCGACGTGGCCGACGGCGGCGGGCAGCGCGCCCTGGACGCGGCCCGCGCGAGGATGTCCGCCGTGGAGCGGCGCGGCGCGTGCGCCCACCCCGACGGCACCGCCCGCTTCGTGGCGTCCGCGCTGACGGTCTTCCACGACGAGTTCGCCGCCCACGCCCTCGGGCACGGCTGCGCCCGCCCCACCCTCGGGGCCCTGCCGCTGCCCGAGGGGCAGGGCCTGCACACGTCCGTGTCGCCGGCCCGTGCCGACGGCTCCGCGGCGCCGCCCGCCGAGCAGCTGCTCGTGGACTGGACGCTGTGCCGCGGGCACGGGTTGTGCGCGGACCTGCTCCCCGGGCTGCTGCGGCTCGGCGCGGACGGCTACCCCGAACGGGCCGTGATGCCCCTGCCCGCGCGGATGCGCGGCCGGGCCCTGCGGGCGGTGCGGCGCTGCCCCGCCCTCGCCCTGCGCATCGCGACCGCCGGCTGAGCGCTTTTCTGTCACCGGATGACAAATTCCCGGCCCCGCTGAGCGTACGGCTCCCCCGCTCCGTATCCCCCCTGCAACGGCGGTCCTCCGCCGGAACACGAACAAAGGACGGTTCATGAACAAGCTGCGTCACGCCTCTCTCGCGGGAGCGGCGATCACGGTCATGATGCTCACCGCGGCCTGCGGCGGCGGTGGTTCGTCCACGAAGGACGACTACGGCAAGGCCCCCGCCGGGAGCTCCTCCAAGATCGGCGAGGGGTACGGGGCCGGCGGCTACGGCTCCGGCGGCTCCTCGCAAACGCAGGCGAAGAACGCCCCCGCCAAGGAGATGACGGTGCGCGAGGCACCCGGGATCGGCTCCGTCGTCGCCGACAGCGCGGGCATGACCCTCTACCGCTTCGACAAGGACACGGCGAAGCCGCCCGCCTCCATGTGCGACGGCGACTGCGCGAAGGCCTGGCCGCCGGTGCCCGCGGGCGACGCGACCGCCGCGTCCGGGATCGGGGCCACCGTCGGGGAGGTCGAGCGCGCCGACGGCACCAAGCAGCTCACGCTCGCGGGCTGGCCCGTCTACCGCTACGCCAAGGACACCGCGCCCGGCGACACCAAGGGGCAGGGCGTGGGCGGCACGTGGAGCGCCTTCGCCCCCGACGGCAAGAAGGCGGGCGCGAAGCAGGAGGAGAAGCCCGCGGAGAAGCCGGAGGAGAAGCCGGAGGACAAGGGGAAGGGCGAGGGGAAGGGCGAGGCGGACGAGAAGCCCGCCGCCGCGGGCGTGTCCGTCTCCGACAACCCCGCCCTCGGCAAGATCCTCGTGGACGGGCAGGGCCGGACCCTGTACCGGTTCGCCAAGGACAGCGCCTGGCCCATGAAGTTCGCGTGCACCGGCACGTGCCTGGAGACGTGGAAGCCCGCGAAGCCCGTGGAGAAGAGCGCGGTGCGCGGCGTGCCCGAGAAGCTGATCACGACCGTCACCCGGCCGGACGGGACGCAGCAGCTGGCGGTCGACTGCTGGCCGGTCTACTGGTTCACGGGTGACAAGAAACCCGGCGACACCGCGGGACAGGGCAAGCAGGGCCTGTGGTTCGCCGTGAACGACCAGGGCAAGAAGGTCACCTCGGCCCCTGCGGCCTGACGCGGGGACAGGCCGGCCCCGGGGCCGGCCTGTCCGGCCCGCACCCTTACCCACCCTCTCGGCACCATAGTCACCCATTTACTCCTTCCGGGTGTACGGGCCCGGAAGTCGCTCTTCTTCCCGCCTCGCGCGCAGGACGCTCTCCCCGTAACCACTCCCTGAGCACATCCGGAGGAAAGATGTCTGCGTTCCGCGCCCGGGCGTCCCTCGTTCTCGCCGCTGCGGCCGCCCTGTGCCTGCCGTTCGCCTCACCGGCCGGCGCCGCCTCGGCCCCGGCCTGCCCCGGAGGGTCCGTCTGCTTCTACAGCGGCGAGAACTTCCACGGCAAGGCCTGGGAGTGGACCGCCAACAGCGGCTACCGCGACCTGCCCCCGTCCCTGCACGACCACGTCGGTTCCTTCGTCGCCTCCACCGACGCCTGCTTCATCGCCTACCAGCCGACCGAGAAGCGCCTGACCCACAACGGCGACTGGCGCTCCGCCTACGCCAAGGACTTCGGCGGCCGGATGGACGGGGTGGCGCCGGGCCACTGCTGACCGGCCCCGCTCCGGGCGGGGCCGGTCACCCGCCGCCCGTCAGCGCCACAGCCACGGGCCGAGGAACTCGGCCGCGGCCGGCAGGGTGCCGCTCAGCAGGGCGCCGGCGATCTGCAGGCAGTGGGCGCGCGCGAACCGGCGGGCGCCGCTGCGCTTCCGCGGCGCCGGGAACAGGCGTCGCCGGGACCGGCGCGGGCGGAGGAAGCGCGGTGGCCGGGGGATGCGAGGTGGTCGGGGCATGGTGCTCCTTCGGTCCGGGTGATGGCACGGCAGTGCCCTGCGGCCCGCACGGGTCCGCAGGGCACGGGCGGCGGAGTTCAGCAGCGGTGGCAGAGGAGTTCGTCGCGTTCGGCCGGGGAGGCGTCGTCGAGGTAGCCCTCGGGGATGGGCACCTGCCCGTGCCCCGAGCCGGTGTTGACCTCGCGGATGTGCTCGCTGACGGCCGGCGGCCAGGAGGCGGTCGCCGGGGCCCCGGCGTCGGGCCGCTCCCAGTCCTCGTCGCACAGGAAGCCGCCGGCGTTCAGCTCGCGGTAGCAGTGGACGGCCTCACCGGGCCGGTCGCGCAGCAGCCCCTCCAGGAAGAGGCAGTAGGCGCTGGTGGCGTCGTCGGCGCCCGCGGCGTACCGCCACCAGAACCGCGCCCCGGCCTCGCAGCCGTTGAGGTAGAGCAGGCATCCCAGGCCACGGGCGCCCACGGGGTCGGTCGGGCGCTCGGCCTCCGCGAACTCCGCCAGCCGCTCGGCCGCACCGGGCGCCTGGGCGACCTGGCTGCACAGCTCCTTCAGGTCGCGGCGCAGGCGCCGCTTGAGCTTCCACAGCGAGGCGAGGGCCTCGTCGTCGACGGACTGCAGGAGCAGGTCGGCCAGCTCCGGCGAGGTGGGCACCAGCCAGTCGTGGGCCGGGCTGCGGGCGGCGAGGGCGCGGCGGCGCTCCACCTGCTCGATCCGGGCCCGCAGCAGGCGGTCGTCCTCGGCGCGCTGCTCGCTGCTGTAAGCGGGGGTGCGGATCTGCGTCCCGCGCAGGATGTCGTCGATCATCCGTGTTGGCCTTTCTCGTGAGCGGGCGGTTCGTCGGCGGGAGCGTCGAGGAGCGCGGCCAGGGCGCTGCGGCCGGCGGCCAGGTGGGAGCGGACGGTGGAGGCGGCAAGGCCCGTGATGTCGGCGATCTCCTCGGGGGTGTAGCCGAGGAAGTAGTGCAGGGAGATGCAGCGGTTCTGCCGCTCGGAGAGCCGGGCCACGGCCCGGTGCACCTCCATGCGCGCGGTGATCTGGTCGACCTCCTCGCTGGGGATGCCGGCGATGGGCTTGACCGTGGGTTCGAAGGCGAGACCGACCGGAACGCAGGGACGGCGGTCGCGTTTTCGGAGTATGTCGGCCACGACGTCGCGGAGGATCTTGAAGGCGAAGGCGTCGGTGCTGGCGCTGGCCAGCGCGTCGTCCCAGCGCAGGTAGAGCTTGAAGAAGGCCTCGTTCGCCGCCTCACGGGCGTCCTCCATCGAATACAGCTTGACGTAGGACCAGTTCACATAGGCGCCCCGTTTGCGCAGGACGAAGGACTCGTACACCACCGAGTGCTGATCCTTGGCGGCCGTGCCCAGCACGGCGTGCCGGGCGCTCACGCCGGCCCCCGCACGTGGTGCTGTTCTGTGCGCCGTGCGAGGGTCGCCCCCCTGCGGCGTCCTGGCGGCGCCGTGCCGTCGAACATCACGTTTCCCTGTTCTCTTTCCCGAAGTGGTCCAGGCCTGCTGCCCCCCAACGACCCGGGAGAGCATCACGCGCTCTCACTTCTCAATGCCGTCCCGGAGGCCCCGTGCGTCCAGTCCTTCGCATAAAAACCTTGACGGAACGTAACTTCGCCCGTGCGAACGGTGTTCGGTCCGTCATGCGGTCCGGGCGGCGGCGCCCCGGGCCAGCTGGCGCAGGGCGCCGAGGGCGGCGGGCGGGAAGGACTCGTGGTCGAGGGCTTCCTCGGCCTGCTCGCAGCGGGACTGGATGAGCCGCTCGACCGTGGCGTGGGCGCCGGTCTCGGCGAAGACGGCCCGGATCCGGTCGGCGCCCCTCTCGTCCAGGTCGGGGTTGCCGAGCAGGGCGTGCAGGGCCCGCCGCTGGGCCCGGTCGGCCCGTTCCAGGGCCAGGGCGACGAGCGTGGTGTGCTTGCCGTCGCGCAGGTCGTCCAGCCGGGACTTGCCGGTGACGGCCGGGTCCCCGTAGACGCCGAGGAGGTCGTCGCGCAGCTGGAAGGCGTCGCCGAGCGGCAGGGCGTACTCGCTGAGCCGCGCGCGGAACGCCCGGCCCGCACCGGCCAGGGCGGCGCCGATGTGCAGAGGGCGTTCGACCGTGTACTTGGCGGTCTTGCAGCGCACGATGGCCAGGGCGTGCGCGGTGCTCGCGGTGGGGCGGCCGGTGGCCAGCAGGTCCAGGCACTGGCCGTACATCACTTCGGTGCGCATCGTGTCCACGACCCGCAGGACGTCGGCGAGGCGGCCGGCGCGCAGTCCGGCGGTGTGCAGGAGTTCGTCGGACCAGACGAGGGCGACGTCACCGATCAGGAGGGCGGCGCTGCTGCCGAGCCGGTCGGCCGCGGCCTCGGTGCGGCCGGTCCGGTGGCGGTCGGCGAAGGCGCGGTGCACGGTGGGCCGTCCGCGGCGGGTGGCGGAGCTGTCCATGAGGTCGTCGTGGACGAGGGCGAAGGCGTGGAACAGCTCCAGCGAGGCCGCCACCCGCAGCGTCGGGGCGGGGGTCCCGTGCCCGCCCGCCGCGTGCCAGCCGATGACGCACAGCAGGGGGCGCAGCCGTTTGCCGCCGGAGAAGAGGAAGTCCCCGAGGAATTCGGTGACCACGGCCGGGTGGCCCTCCGCCGCGGCGGCACGGGCCTTCCTCTCCAGGAACGCGGACAGGACGACGTCGACCTGACTGCGGACTGCGGGCAGGTCGAGCGGCGCGGTCGCGATATCAAGGGTCGACATGAGGCGGTCCCCTCCGCTGTCGCGTCCCAGCGCAAATGTACAACCGGAAGGGCCCGGTTCATCAGGGCGTCCGGGAGTGCGCGGAGCGCTCTACGGCGCAGGCCGGCGCCGCCGGGCGCGGGCGCGCGACCGGCGCCGGGCAACCCCGGCCGGCCCGGCTCCGCCGCGGCCCGGGGGCCGCGGCGGACCGCCCCTACGTCCAGCGTGCGTTCAGGGTCCACCACTGCGCGGCCTCGTTCAGCCGTTCGCCGGCCTCCTCCGCGGTGTCCGCGGTGACCAGGACGCCCGCGGCGGTCTCGCCCAGGTACGTCATCCCCTCGCTCCTCGTCCCCGCGGCGAGGTGAAGGGTCAGCTCGACGCCCGGCACGGGGCAGGGACCGGCCGGAGGGACGAAGACGCCCTTGCCGGCCGGGAAGATGGCCCAGGCGGCCGCCGGGGCGGGAGCCGCGGGCTGTTCGGTGAGGGTGAGCGGCAGGCCGCACTGGGCGCGCAGGCCCTCCTTGGCCAGGTGGACGCCGAAGGCCCGCTCGTAGGCGTCGGCGACGAGCACTCCCCCGGCGCGGCAGGCGATCTCGCAGAGCACGGGCCGTCCGTCGTCGCCGATCCACGCCTCGAGGTGAAAGGCGGTGGTCTGCTCCGGGTGGGGCAGGGCGTCGATGACGGCGGCCGTGAACTCCATGAGGAGGGGGGTGCGTTCGTCGTCCGGTGCGAGCAGCACGCTGCTGAGGCCGGTCGCGTCCTTCAGGTGCTCCGCGACGCCGCTGCTGTACTGGGACGGCCAGCAGTGCACGATGGCGCCGTCCCGCATGATGCCGTCGACGTGGAAGAAGGGCGCGCGGACGAAGGCCTCCGCCATCCACCGGCCGGGCAGGAACGGTTCCTCGCGGTCCGCCGGACGGCCGGCGGCGTCGAGGAAGGCGGCCAGGTCCTCCTCGGAGTGCAGCATGGCGACGCCCTCGGCGCCCGCGCCGAAGCGCGGTTTGACGACGAGCGGGTAGCCGTGGGCGTCGATGAAGTCCAGCAGGTCCATCGCGTCGTCGACCGGCGCGAAGGCGGGGACCGTCACGCCGGCGTCGCGGGCGAGCCGCTTCATGACGGCCTTGTCCCGGTAGGCGAGCGCGGAGGCGGTGTGCTGGCCGGGCAGGCCCAGCCGCTCGCGCAGCCGGGCGGCCCGGATGACGTCGTCCTCGCTGGTGCTGGCGACGAGGCCGACGCCGAAGGAGCGGGCGGCCGCCTCCGCCGCCCGGTCGGCCGCCCACGAGTCGTAGGAGTCGACGAGTTCGTGGCCCAGGAAGTGCTGCTCGACGACGTCTTCGGCGCCCTCGACGGCGGTGCGCGGGGTCACCAGGACGACGTTGCCGGCCGTGGCGCCGAGCCACTCCTGCAGGGGGCGCTTGCCGAGGGAACGGCGGGAGAAGAGGAGGACTTTGTGCACGGGTCAGATCCTTGCGGGTGTGGTGGAGCCGACGGCGCGCAGGGCGCCGTGCAGGTGGACCAGGCCGTCGGCGGGCTCGCCGTGCTCGGCGTGCTCGACGGCGGCCACGACCAGGTGGTGGTCGCCCACGCGCACCACCTCGCGCCGGGAGCAGACGAGCCGCGCCGGGCAGCCCTCCAGGAGCGGCACGCCGTGGGGGCCGGTGCTCCAGCGCGTGGGCGGCGCGAACCGGTCGGCGCCCTTGGCGGCGAACCGCTGCGCCAGCTCGATCTGGCCGGCCCCGAGGGTCTGGATGCCGAACCAGTGCGCGTCCTTCATGCGCGCCCACGTGGACGAGGTGCCGGCCAGGGCGAAGGAGACCAGGGCGGGTTCGGCGCTGAGGGAGGTGAAGGAGGTGATGGTCACCCCCACGGGCCCGGCGGGGGTGGCCGCCGTGAGGACGGCCACGCCGGAGGCGTGGGCCCGCAGCACCGAGCGCAGGGTGGACGCGTCGACGGTCACGCGCCCGCCCCGGTGGGTGCGAAGGCGGGGCGCTGCAGGCCGAGGTGGTCGCGCAGCGTGGTGCCCTCGTACTCGGTGCGGAACAGCCCGCGGCGCTGCAGCTCGGGGACGACGAGGTCCACGATGTCGTCGAGGCCGTCCGGGAGGTAGCCGGGCATGACGTTGAAGCCGTCGGCTCCGCCCTGGGTGAACCAGGACTCCAGCTCGTCGGCGATGGTCTCCGGCGTGCCGAGGAGGAACCGGTGGCCGCGGCCGCCGGAGACGGAGAGGAACAGCTCCCGGATGGTCAGGCCCTGGCTGCGGGCCTGCTCGTAGACGAGCTGCTGCCGGCTGGTGCTGCCCTCGGTGGGCGGGAGTTCGGGCAGCGGGCCGTCCAGCGGGAGGTGGGAGATGTCGACGTCGCCGAGGAGGCCGGTGAGCAGCCCGAGCCCGACGACGGGGTCGACGAGGTCCTGCAGGACGGCGTACTTGTCCTCGGCCTCGGCCCGCGTGCGGCCGGCCACGACGAAGACGCCGGGGAGGACCTTGACGTCGTCGGGGTTGCGGCCGTGCCCGGCCACCCGGTCCTTGACGTCCTTGTAGAAGAGCTGGGCCTGGTCGAGGGTCTGCTGCGCGGTGAAGACGACCTCGGCCCAGCGGGCCGCGAAGTCCATGCCGTCGCCGGAGGACCCGGCCTGCACGATGACGGGCCGGCCCTGCGGGGAGCGGGCGAGGTTGAGGGGGCCGCGGACCTGGAAGTGCTCGCCCTTGTGACCGAGGATGTGGAGCTTGGCCGGGTCGAAGTAGCGGCCGGACTCCTTGTCGTAGAGGAACGCGTCGTCCTCCCAGGAGTCCCACAGGCCGGTGACGACCTCCATGAACTCCCGTGCCCGGTGGTAGCGCGCGGCGTGCGCGGGCTGCCGGTCCAGGTTGAAGTTCTGCGCTTCGGCGTCGGTCACGGAGGTGACGACGTTCCAGCCGGCGCGCCCGGCGCTGAGGTGGTCGAGGGAGGAGAACTTCCGCGCGATGTTGAAGGGCTCGTTGTACGTGGTCGACGCGGTCGCCGCGAGTCCGATGTGCGTGGTGTGCACGGCGAGGGCCGACAGCAGGGTGAGCGGCTCGAAGTGGACCATGCGGCCCTGGCGGCTGAGCTCGTCGGCGTCCTTGTAGTGCGTGCGCACGCCGGCACCGTCGGAGAGGAAGACCATGTCGAACTTGCCGCGTTCGGCGGTCCGCACCAGGGAACGGTAGTAGGCGAAGTCGAGGCCCCCGTCCGGGCGGGCGTTGGGGTGCCGCCAGGCGGCGACGTGGTGTCCGGGCGCCGGGAGGAAGGCACCGAGTTTCATCGTGCGACGAGTCGTGCTGCTCACAGAAGTGCTCCGGTGGGACAGGTGGGGCGAGGGACAGGTGGGACGGGTGGGCTGCGTCTCCGGACGGGTTCCGTCTGCGGGCGGGTTCCGTCTCCGGGCGGGGCCGCGTCTCAGCCGAGGCGGCGGACCGGCGAACCCGCCAGGAACGCCCGGATGTCCTCGACGGCGTGGCCGTAGTAGGTCGCGTAGTTGCTGCGGGAGACGTAGCCGAGGTGCGGGGTGGCGAGCAAGCGGGGCGCGCTGCGCATCGGGTGGTCCTCCGGCAGCGGCTCGACGTCGAAGACGTCGACGCCGGCGCCCGCGATGGTCCCGGCGTGCAGCGCCGCGACGAGCGCGTCCTGGTCGACGATGGCCGCCCGCGAGGTGTTGACCAGGTAGCCGGTGGGGCGCATCAGACCGAGCTCCGCGGCGCCGAGCAGGCCCCGGGTGCGGTCGCTGAGCGCCAGGTGGACGGAGACGAAGTCGCTGGTCTCCAGCAGCTCCTCCTTGGAGGCCGCGAGGCCGGTGCCGACCTCGTCCGCCCGCTCCTTGGTGAGGTTCTGGCTCCAGGCCACGACGTCCATGCCGAAGGCGAGGCCCACCTGGGCGACCCGGCTGCCGATCTTCCCCAGGCCGAGCAGGCCGAGGCGGCGGCCGTGCAGGTCGGCGCCGACGGTGGACTGCCAGGGGCCGCCGAGGCGCAGCGCGGTGGCCTCGGGGACGATGCCGCGGGCGAGGCCCAGGAGCAGGGCCCAGGTCAGCTCGACGGGCGGGGTGGAGGAGCTGGCGGTGCCGCACACGGTGACGCCGTGCCGCTCGGCGGCGGCGTAGTCGATGACGGAGTTGCGCATGCCGGAGGCGACGAGCAGCTTCAGCCGGGGCAGGCGGGCCAGGAGGGAGGCCGGGAAGGGGACGCGCTCGCGGAGGGTGACGACGATGTCGAAGTCCGCGAGGGCGGCGGCGAGGGCGTCCTCGGTGGCGAAGTGCTCGGGGAAGGAGACGACGTCGACGTCGTCGGTGACGGGCGACCAGTCGGCGACGGTGGTCGCGACGGACTGGAAGTCGTCGAGCACGGCGCAGCGGAGTTTCATGTCAGCTCTCTCCATCGGTGGTGTCTGTTGCGGTCACGCCGAGGCCGGGGCCGTCGGGCATCAGGAGCGTCCCCTCGTCGATCCGCAGGCCGCGGAAGGGGTCGTCGGCGAGGTCGACGTGGCCGTCCAGGTCGAGGTGGTCGGCCAGGGGGGCGAGCTGGGCCATGGCGGTGACGCCGAGGGCGCTCTCGGTCTTGCAGCCGAGCATCACCTTCAGCCCCGCCCTGCGGGCGAGGACGGCGGTTTCGTGGGCGCGCCGCAAGCCGCCGCACTTGGTCAGCTTGATGTTGACGGCGGAGGCGCAGCCGCGCAGCCGCAGGACGTCCTCGGGGCCCGTGCAGTCCTCGTCGGCGACGACGGGCAGGGGGGCGTTCTCGTGGACGTAGCGCAGGAGGTCGGCCGGGCCGGGCGGGACGGGCTGTTCGAGGAGTTCCACGCCGTGCCGGTCGAGTTCGCGGGCGACCTCGACGGCGCGGCCGGGCGTCCAGGAGCCGTTGCCGTCGACCCAGATGCGCCCGTCGTAGACCTCGCGCAGGATCCCGGCCCGGCTGCCGTCGTCCTGGGGGGTGAGCTTGAGCTTGAGGACGGGCCAGTGGGCCAGGGCCCGGCCGCGGCGGATGAGTTCCTCGTCGGAGCCGGCGCCGATGGACAGGGCCGTCGGGGCGAGGGGCCGGCCCGCGAGGCCGAGCAGGGCGTGCAGCGGCAGGCCGGCGCGTTTGCCGAGGAGGTCGTGGAGGGCCATGTCGACGGCGGCGGTGACGGCCGGGCGGATGCCGGCCGCGTGCAGCCGGTCGAGGGTGCGGGCGAGGGCGAGCGGGGAGGCGTCCGCGAGCAGCGGCAGGCAGGCGTCGAGCTCGCCGGGGCGGGTCGCGAGGGCGGTGCCGTATCCGGTCAGCCCCTCCCAGTGCAGGACGAGCACCTCTTGCTGTACGTGGGTGGTCACGCCGGTGTTGCTGGAGAACGGCTCCGCGAGAGCGGCGCGCAGGGTGTGGTGCTCGGCCTTCACGGGCCCGCCCACGGCCCCGCTCACGGGCCGGCTCGTGCTGCGGCTGCGGCTCATGCGTTGATCACCTCCTCGAAGGCCGCCACGACCGCCGAGGCCTGGCGGAAGGTGAGGTCGCGGAAGCCTTCGGGCTCGACGGGGACGGACGGCTCGCGCGGGACGCCGTCGTGCGGGACGCCGCTGCCGTCGCGGAACCGGCCGCGCAGGTACGCGGAGAAGCCCTCGCCGTGCTCCTGCAGCCAGCCGGTCGCGGTGGCGTAGGCGGCGTCGGGCCGGGCGGCGCCGACCGTGCGCAGGAGCATGGCCATCAGGTCGGCGTCGCGCGGGTCCGTGCCGGCCGGGCAGAGCATGAAGACGGGCGCCGGCAGCAGCACCACGCACAGCGGCCGGGCCTCGGGGAAGGAGCGCATCAGGCTGGAGGCGATGGCGCGCATCCCGCGGACGGTGGCCTTGCGGGTGAAGTAGCCGCCTCGCCGGGGCGGGCAGCCGGCCATCGCCCGCGCGCCCCAGTGCAGGTGGGTGACGAACGGGTCCGTGTCGCGGCCCGCGGGCCCGTCGGGCAGGTGGGTGCCGAAGAGTCCGGTCAGGACGCTGGTGAGCAGGTGGGAGACGACAGGCAGGACGGGCGGCAGCGCGCCGAGCCGGTCCTGGAAGTCCTGCGGGCCGGTCAGGGCGCGGAAGGGTTCCAGGGCCGCTTCGGCGAGGGCGCGGGCCGAGCCGTAGCGGTGGCCGGCGAGCACCAGGCCGCGGCCGTCGGGCCGGATCTCGCAGCGGGAGACCTCTCCGTCGAGCCGGACGGCGTGGCTGATGAGCTCCCCGAAGGCGCGCCGCGGACCCGGGCCGGCTGCCGCCTCCTCCAGCAGGAGGGTCAGCATGGCGGTGAACGCCTCGGCGTTCGCGACGATCGAGGAGGCTTCCAGTGCGAAGCGGTACCCGGCGATGGTGTGCATGCGGCGCCAGTGCACGTCCACCAGCGGGACGAGGCCGCCCTCGTGCTCGGTGCTGACGAGCGGGCAGAACAGCGGGCGGCTGCGGTCGCGGCGCACGAGCGCCCGGCCGTCCCAGGTGTACAGCGGCAGGACGCTCCGGCTGCCGCGGTCGACGACGGACCCGGGCAGGTAGACGGCGTCGCCCCCGGCGGGGCCCGTGCCGTCGGGCTCGGTCTCGGTCTGCGTGAAGCCGTAGATGAGCGGGTAGCCGTGGCCCTGCCCGCAGATGGCGGTGTTGAAGTCCATCGGGCCGGAGCGCCCGAGGGCGATGTCCTCCCAGTTGCCGAGGTGCCCGGTGCGCGGGGGCAGCAGGGCGTCGTCCTCGTGGATCAGGTCCAGGAGGGTGCCGACGGGCACGTCGCGCGTGCCGAGGTGGACGGGGGCGAAGGACTGCGTCCGGTCGGCGAGCGCGTCGGCGCGGGCGGCGTCGAGCAGGTCCAGCCCGGCGAGGATGTCCCGGCTCATGCCGCTTCCCCGCCGTCCTCCTGCGCGGCGGCCGCCAGCCGGCCGAGCAGGTGGGGCAGGGTGCCGCCCGCGAGGAGGACGTCCCATTCCCCCGTCGTGTGCACGTCGGCGCGGGCGGTGAACGTGACGCCGCCGGCCACGACGCGCACCGTGCCCCTCTCGCGCATGGTCTCCAGGCCCTCCAGCGTGAACTCCTCGTGGCCGGTGAGGCCGAGCGCGGCCCAGCCGCTGCCGTCCGGCAGGAGCAGCGGGAGGATGCCCATGGCGCAGAGGTTGGCCCGGTGGATGCGTTCGAAGCTCTCGGCGAGGACGGCGCGGACGCCCAGCAGCCAGGGGCCCTTGGCCGCCCAGTCGCGGGAGGAGCCCTTGCCGTAGTTCTTCCCGGCGAGCACGATCAGCGGGGTGCCTTCGGCTTCGTAGCGGCGGGCCGCCTCGTGGACGGGCAGCCGTTCGCCGCCGGGGAGGTGGAGCGTGGTGCCGCCGCTGCCGCCGGGCCCGGTCAGGGCGTTGTGCAGGCGCGGGTTGGAGAAGGTGCCCCGGGCCATGACCTCGTGGTTGCCGCGGCGGGAGCCGTAGGAGTTGAAGTCCGTCACGCCCCGCTCGCGCAGGTGGACACCGGCGGGCGAGTCCTTCGGGATGGCGCCGACCGGGGAGATGTGGTCGGTGCTGACGTCGTCGCCGAGGGCGAGCAGGGCGCGGGCGGCGCGCACCGGTGCGTCGGCGGGCCGGGCCGCCCCGACGAAGGCGGGGGGCCGGATGTAGGTGGAGTCCTCGTCCCAGGGGAAGACCGGGCCCTCGGGTGCGGTGATCGCGTCCCAGCCGGGGTCGTCGCCGTCCGCGGCGGCGAAGAGCGCGGGGGTGAGGAATTCGGCTTCGAGCGCGGCCAGTTCGGCGCCGGTGGGCCAGAGGTCGGCCAGCAGGACGGGCTCGCCGTCGCTGCCGGTGCCCAGCGGTTCGCGCTCCAGGTCGGTGCGGACGGACCCGGCGAGGGCGAGGGCGACGACCAGCGCGGGCGAGGCGAGGTAGCCCGCGCGGACCTGGCCGTGGACGCGTGCCTCGAAGTTGCGGTTGCCGCTGAGGACCGCGGCGACGTTCAGGCCGTGCGCGTCGACGGTCTCGCCGACGCCGTCGGCCAGGGGGCCGCTGCCGCCGTTGCAGGTCATGCACCCGTAGCCCGTGACGTGGAAGCCCAGCTTCTCCAGGTACGGCAGCAGGCCGGCGTCCTCCAGGTAGCGGGTGACGGCGCGGGAGCCGGGCGACAGGCTCGTCTTCACCCGGTCCGGGACGGTCAGGCCGCGCTCGACGGCCCGCCGGGCCAGGAGCCCGGCGGCCAGCATGGCCTTCGGGTTGGACGTGCTGGTGCAGGAGGTGATGGCGGCGATCACGACGTCGCCGTCGCTCAGGCCGTTCGCGGTGCGCACCGGCCCGCCGTGGAACCGGGCGAAGGAAGCGGGGAGTTCGGGGACGGCGATGCGCTGGTCGGGCTGGCTCGGTCCGGCCAGGCTCGGCCGCACGGCGCCGAGGTCGAAGTCGACGACGCGGCCGAAGCGCGGCTCGGGGCTCCCGCCGCCCTCCTCCCGCAGCAGGTGCTGGTGACGGCAGTACGCCTCGGCCAGGCGGACGTCCTCGTCGCGGCGCCCGGTCTGCCGCAGGTAGCGCAGGGTCTCGGCGTCGACGGGGAAGTACGCCGCCATCGCGCCGTACTCCGGGGCCATGTTGGCGACGGTGCACCGGTCGGCGGCGGAGAGCGCGTCGGTGCCGGGGCCGGTGAACTCCACCAGCAGGCCGCGCACGTTCTCCTCGCGCAGCCGCCGGGTGAGGGTCAGCACGACGTCGGTGGGCGAGACGCCGGGGCGGACCGCACCGGTGAGCCGGACCCCCACGATCGCGGGGATGCGGATCGGCTGGGCGAGGCCGAGCATCAGGGCCTCGGCCTCCAGGCCGCCCACGCCCCAGCCCAGCACGCCCAGCCCGTTGACCATGGTGGTGTGGCTGTCGGTGCCGATGACGGTGTCCGGGAAGAGCAGGCCGTCGGGACCGGAGGCGACGACGGTGGCGAGCTGCTCCAGGTTCACCTGGTGGACGATGCCGCGGCCCGGCGGGATCACCCGCACGCCGTCGAAGGCGCTCCGCGCCCACTTCAGGAAGGCGTAGCGCTCGGCGTTGCGTGCGTGTTCGAGCGCTTCGTTACGGGCCCGGGCGTCCGGCCGGCCCGCCCAGTCGGTCTGGACCGAGTGGTCGACGACCACGTCGACGGGCAGCACCGGGTTGACCCGCTCGGGCCGGTCCACGCGGCTGCGCAGCGCCGCCAGGTCGACCAGCAGCGGGATGCCGGTGTAGTCCTGCACGAGGATGCGGGCGGGCGGGAACGCCATCTCCAGGCCGGGCTCCTCGCCCGCGGCCAGCCGTTCCGCGAGGAGGGCCGCCTTCCCGGGCTCGCCCGCGCGCAGCAGCGCCTCCAGCAGGACGCGTCCGGTGTACGGCACGGCCGCGAGGTCCGTGCCGTGTCCGGCGGCGAACCGCGGCAGGCTGTACAGCCGTGCGTCGCGTCCCGCGAGCTGCTCCCGGGTGATCACGTGGCAGTCACTTCCTTCTCGTCTCCCGACGTCTCGTTACGTGTCGTGCCGTCCTGCCGTGCCGCGCCGTCCTCGCCTGGCGTCTGCCGGTCCCCCGCGACGGCCCCCGCCAGCAGCACGTACGCCGCGACGACGACCGCTCCGGCCAGCAGGGCGAAGCCCAGCGACCGCTGTTCCAGGCGGGAGACGAGCGGCACCAGGGCCGCCGAGACCCCCGCCGTGACCAGGTTGCGGGCGGTGCCGATCCGGCCGCGCACGGCCTTGCCCGCCCTGAGCTGCAGAGCGGTGGTCACCGTCGTCCAGGAGACGGTGTTGCAGGCGCCCAGGGCGAGCGCCAAGGCGATCACGGCGGGGCCGCCCGGCCCGGCCGCGAGGGCCGCGAAGCACAGGGCCTGCCCCGCGAGCCCGGCCCTGACCGCGCCCTTGGGCCCCAGCTTCGCTTCGAGGGGGCCGAGGACGGGTGCGGCGCAGATCGCGCCGACGGCGAAGGCGCAGTCCATGGCCGACAGCCAGTAGGCGCTGCCGCCGAAGTGCCGTGCGACGACGGCGAACAGCAGCAGGTTGAACAGCACCACGGCAATGTTGTCCGCGGTGCCCAGCAGGAGGTGGCGGGCGAAGCCCCGCTCCGTGCGCAGCAGGGCGACGACGGGGCCCCAGCCTGCCGAGGCACCCTTTCCCGCCGCGGGGTCCGACTCGGGCCGGGGCATCCGCGCGGCGGCGATGGCCAGGCCCGACAGCAGGAAGCCGGCGCCGGTCACCAGGAAGCACGCCGAGGCGCCCCAGGCCTGGATGATCACCCCGGCGACGGCGGCCCCGAGCAGCGCCCCGCCCTGCTGGGCGATGTTCGAGTAGGCGTTGAAGGTGCCCAGTGCCGCGGCGGGCACGGCGGAGGGCGCCATCGAGAACATCGCGCCGCGGTAGAACGGCTGCCCTGCCTTGATGCACAGCGACATCGCCATGATCCAGCCCAGCGGGCCGGGTCCGGAGAGCATGACACACCCGATGGCGACGAGCGCGGTTCCGCGGGCGAGCTCGATCGCGGTGCAGATGCGCCGCGGGTCGCCGCGGTCCACCCACGGCCCGGCCACCAGGGGGACCGTGAAGGTGAGGATCTGTTCGACGATCAGGACGATGCCGAAGGCGGCGATCGAGCCGGTCTCGTCGTAGAGCAGCTTTCCCGCCGCCAGGGTCTGCATGCCGCCGCCGAGGCTGGTGGCGAGGGTGCCGCCGAGCAGCATGGCGCCGGGCCGGCCGAGCTTCACCCCGCGCATGCCACCACGAACCTCAGCTTCCCGGCCGCCGCCCGGCTGCGCTCGACGGCTTCCTCGCTCGTCGCGCCGGTGGCGATGACGCAGGCGGCCCTGCCCTGGCTGGTGAGCGGTGCCCCGAACGTCGCGCCCGGCTCCCGGAGCTGCTCGACGGTGACGACGCCGGGCATCGCGGCGGCCTCCTCGGTGCCCTCCGTGCGCTCCAGGACGCCGGTGGCGGCGGGCGTGGCGAAGGTGATTGCCGCCGCACGGAAGGCCTCGGTGAACAGCCCGGGCACGACCGGCTCCCCCGCCACCTGGCGGACCCAGGCGGTGTCGAGGTCGAGGCCCAGGGCGAGTTCGACGAGTTCGACGATGTGGTCGCCGCCGAGCCGGAGGTGGGTCTCGACGACGCGCAGCCCGCCCGCCGTGGCGATGACCTCGGTGTGCGTGGGCCCGTCCGTCACGCCCAGGGCGTCCAGGACCCGCGGGACGAACGCGTCGACGGCGGCCCGCATCCCGTCGTCCACGGGCGCGGGCACGCAGTGGCCGGTCTCCACCCGGGTGGCCTCGTCGGTGAACTTCTGGGTCACGCAGACGACGCGGTGCTCCCCCTTCTCGGAGAGCGCCTCGACGCTGTATTCCCGGCCGTCGAGGAAGCCCTCGGCGAGCATCCGGTAGCCCTCGGGCAGCCGGGCGGGGACGTCGGCGGCCGAGCGGACGACGGTGACGGCGGCGCTGCCGCTGCCGTCGACCGGCTTGACCACCAGCGGATAGCCGTGTTCCGCCGCGAAGGCCGTGACGTCGTCGCGCCCGCCGATCTCGCGCGCCGGCGTGGGATCGACCCCGGCCTTCCGGAGCGCGTCGCGCATCAGGTGCTTGTTGCGGGTGGCGCGGACGGTCTCCAGCGCGTGGTACGGCAGGCCGAGCGCGCCGGCGATCACGGCGGCGTACTCCTGCGTCTCCTCGTTGAACCCGCCGATGGCGTCGACCGGGTCGTGCTCGTGCACCATGCGGGCGGCGGCGACCCACTCGGCCACTCCGGCGGTGTCGGGCAGGGCGACGATCCGCTCGTACATGGACAGGTCCCGCTGGGTGCGCACCCGGGACAGCTCGGCGACGACGCTCAGGCGCAGGCCCAGGCGGTGGGCCTTGGCGTGCATCTGCCGGGAGCGGCCGATGCACAGCAGGTGGCGGCTCATGCGGCGCCTCCCTCGTAGCGGCGCGAGCGGGGGCCGTCGTAGCTGAGGAGGGGGCGGATGAGCACGTTGTTGGCGTGCTGTTCGAGCACTTGGGCGACCCAGCCGGCGGTGCGGCCGACGACGAAGAGGGGCACGGCCAGGTCGTCGGGCAGGCCGAGCAGCCGGTAGGCGAGCCCCGCGTACAGGTCGACGTTGGGGGCGACGCCGCGCCGGGCGTAGGGGCCCATCGCGGCGGCGACCGCGTCGAGGACGTCCAGACCGCGGGTGTCGCCGCGCTCCGCGCTGAGCTCGGCGACGGTGGCGCGCAGGTGGCGCACGCGCGGGTCCTCGGTGCGGTAGACGCGGTGGCCGAAGCCCATGACGGGCTCGCCGCGGCCGTGCAGCTCCGCCACGTAGGCCGCGGCGTGCGCGGGGTCGCCGACGTCGTCGATGAGGCGGACGACGCGCTCGGCCGCACCGCCGTGCACCGAGCCGCCGAACGTCGCCACGGCGGCGGTGAGGGCGGCGTTCATCCCGGCCCGGGCCCCGGTGGCCACGCGGGCGGCGAACGCGGAGGCGTTGGAGCTGTGGTCGGCGTGGACGATCAGCCCCTTGTTCATGAAGCGGACCGCCGCCGGGGTGGGCGCCGTGCCCAGGAGCAGCGTCAGGAACGCCTCGACGGCGGGCACGTCCCCGGCCGGGACGACGGGCTCGCGGCCCTCGCGGACGGCGTGGTGGGCCGCGACCAGCATGGGGACGCGGGCCAGCAGCGTGATGCCCGCGTCGAGCGCCTCCTCGTACGTCTCGTCCGCGGCCGCGTCGCGCCGGGGCCCGTAGGCGGCGAGGGCGGGAAGGCAGGCGAGCAGGGCGTCCATGGGGTGGGCGTGGGCGAGCGAGCGGACGAGGGCGAGCACCTCTGGCGGCAGGGCGCGGCGGGCGCACAGCTCCTTCTCGAACGCTTCGCGGGTGTGCGCGTCCGGCAGCTCGCCGTGGACGAGGAGGTGGGCGACCTCCGTGTACGAGGCGTGCTCGGCGAGGTCGTGGATGCTGTAGCCGCGGTACTCGAGGACGCCCTCGGCACCGTCGATGCGGGTGATGGCGGAGTGGTCGAAGCTGACGCCTTCGAGCCCGCGGTGGACGGCCTTTTCGGCCTGCGCCGCGGTTACGGACGGCGCGGCGGGCTTCTCGTCGTCCGCGGCCCCGGCCGCCGGGGCTGCGCTTGCGGCGGGGGCCGGGCCCGCGTGGTCGGCGGCGAAGGCGCGGATCGCGGCCACCGTCCGCAGTTCCAGGGTGAGTTCGTCGTCCACGGGGGTGCCGTACGCGTTCTCCAGGGCCATCATCAGCGTCACGTGCCCCAGGGAGTCCCACTCCCGGACGGACTGGTACTCCAGGTCGTCGGTGATCCTGCCTTCGTCGATCCTGAGGGTGTGCGCGATCAGCTGGTCGACGCTGTTCATCTTCTTCTCCACGGAGCGGTCTTCGAGGCGTGTCGTGGCGTGCCGGGCGGCCGCGCGTGCGGCCGGGCGTGTGACCGGGCGTGCGGCCGGGCGGCTCATACGGCCGCGGCGAGGGTGTCCAGCCAGGAGCGCAGGGCGTTGCGGTCGACCTTGCCGTTGCCGTTGACCGGCATCTCGTCGACGGCGTGCACGGACTTCGGCACCATGTAGGCGGGCAGCAGCGCGGCGACGGCGTCGGCGAGGGCCTCCGGGTCGTCCGCGCCGGAGACGACGGCGGCGACCGCGTCCTCACCGGGCCGGTGGATGCAGACGGCTTCGGCGCAGCCGGCGCGGCGCAACGCCGCTTCGATCTCGCCGAGTTCGACGCGGTAGCCGCCGATCTTGACCTGCTGGTCGTTGCGGCCGAGGTAGACGTAGTCGCCGCCGTCCCCGGCGCGCACCAGGTCGCCGGTGCGGTAGTACGTCCTGCCGTCGCGGTCGAAGAACCGTTCCGCCGTGCGGGCCGGGTCCTGCCAGTAGCCGGGCGTGGTCTGCGCTCCGGCCACGCACAGCTCGCCGGTGGCGCCCTCGGCGACGGGCTCCAGCCCGTCGTCCACGACGAGCGGTGCGAGCCCCGGGAAGGGGCGCCCGATCGGGACGTTGTCGTGGACGCACGCGGCCGGGCTCGCCTGCGGGTCCCAGCGGTAGGCCGTGCAGGCGATGGTCAGTTCGGTGGGGCCGTACAGGTTCTCCACGACGGAGGAGGGGGCCGCGGCCTGCCAGGCCTCCGCGGTGGCGCGCGGCAGCGCCTCGCCGCAGAACAGGCTCCAGCGCAGGCCCGGCATCCGGCCCGGGGTCAGCGCCCCGCGCTTGCGCAGGACGGCCGCCACGGACGGCACCGAGAACCAGACGGTGACCTCGTTGCGCTCCAGGTATCGGAAGGGGGCGAGGATCTCGATGGAGTCCATGGCGCAGACCCGGGCTCCGTGCTCCCAGGCCATGAACAGGTCGAAGACCGACAGGTCGAAGGTCTGGTCGAAGGTCTGGCTGAACCGGTCCTCGGGCGTGATGCCGTAGCGGGCCTGGGCCGCGGCGAGGAACGAGCGCGCGTTGCCGTGGGTGACCGGCACGCCCTTGGGGGCGCCGGTGCTGCCGGAGGTGAAGAGCAGGTAGGCCAGGTCGTGTTCCCCCGCCTGCACGGCGGTGGCGAGCGGCTCGGCGGCGGCGAGGTCCGCCGCGGTGAGCACGGCCGGGGCCCCGGCGGCGGCGAGCTGCTCCCGGTCGCCCGCGTCGCCGTGCGGCAGCAGCACGGCCGGGGGCCGGGCGATTCCCCGTAACACCTCGGCGAGTTGGGGCAGCGAGCCCTGGTCCACGATCAGCGCGTCGAGGCCGGCGCGCTCCACCATCGAGCGGGTGCGCTCGACGGGAAAGCGCCGGTTGAGCGGCACGAAGGCGGCGCCGGAGAAGAGCGCCGCCAGCGTGCCGAGGTAGGAGGTCTCGCTGCGGTGGGCGAAGACGCCCACCCGGCGGGGACTGCCGCCGGTGACGTCGAGGATGCGGGCCGCCCAGCTCAAGGCCGTGCCGGCGGCCTCCGCGTAGGTGACGTCGCGCTTGCCGAGCGCCAGCGCGATCCCGTCGGGCCGGCTCCGGGCGTGATCGAGAACTCCCGCGCCCAAATGGTGATACGCCATGTCAACACTCATGCCCTTCCCCCAAAGGCCTGGTTTTCGATCATCCTCGTCATAGCGGGTGATCGAGGTCAATGGACCTCGGGCGGCAGGCTCAAGTGATCCGGGACACAAGGGATATGGAGGATTTTCATCCGGTTGACCGGGCGACGCCCGCGCCCCTCCGGGGGGTTACGGCTCGGTCCGGTCTCGCGGGTGGGCACGGCCGGTGCGGAGGCGGGTCAGGAGGGGCGCGCCGTAGGTGGCGGCGAGGGGGGCGAGGAACCACATGACGTAGGCGTAGGGGAGCAGCCAGGCGAGGGCGGCGCTGAGGGCGAACCAGAGGCCGACGGACCAGGACGCGTCGGCGTGGTGGCGGATGGCGGCCCGATCATCGGTGGCCGGGTCGTCGGCGGCGGGGTCCTCGGCGGCCGGGTCGGTGAGGCCGGCAGCCACGGAGACTTCCTTGAGGGTCGCCTCGCAGCAGACCATGGCGGCCATCGTGCCGGCGAACAGGGTCTGCGCGGTCGGGTTGGCGATGGAGGCGCCGATGACCGTGGTCGGGAACGGCAGGAAGGCGACCAGGAGGAGGAACGGCGCGTGCCAGAACGCGAACGCCTTGGACAGCCGGCGGACGCGGTCCATCAACTGGTGGTGGCGCCGCCATACCGACCACAGGAGCGCGAACGCCAGCGCGAACGCGAGGTAGGAGCCCCACTGATCGACCAGGAAGTCCCCCAGGGCGCGACCGGAGTGGAGTTGCTCGTCGTCCGGGTGCTCCAGTTCCACCGCCAGCAACGTCATCGCGATCGCGAAGATCGCATCGGTGAAGAAGGCCAGCCTCTCGGGTGAGAGCCCGGGTTCGGGCCGCGCATCGGCACTCATGAGGACCCCCTGTCATCGGGACCTTCGGCCGTTCGCCGGCTTCATGCCGGTCCCGCCGCCGCCCGGAGACGGAACGGCACCGTCTCGCCCTACCCAGCACACCAGGAGGGCAACCGGAACACGTAGAAATGGGGCCGAAGGCGCACAAGGGGCAAGAGACGCAAGGGGCGCAAGGGGCAAGGGCCAAGGGAGTACAGCCGCCGCCGAGTGCCCCGGCCCCTTTCGGGAAGGGCGCGAGACCTGCCGAAGACCGCCTAGTCGCCGACCACGCCTTCCACGCCTTCCACGATCGACAGGACGGTCGGCGTGGGGATGACGCGCGTCAGCCGCAGACCCGCCGCGTCGAACAGCCGGACGAAATCGTCCTCCGTGCGTTCGCGGCCGACCAGGGAGGCCATCATCATCACGTCCAGCGTCTTGCCCTGGTGCGGGGCGTTGCCCGGCGGCAGGACCGCGTCGATGACGAGCACCCGGCCGCCCGGCGCCAGCGCCCGCCGGCAGTTGCGCAGGATGCCCACGCACTGCTCGTCGTCCCAGTCGTGCAGGATGCGCTTGAGCAGGTGTACGTCGCCGGACGGGACGGACGCGAAGAAGTCGCCCTCATGCAGCGACCAGCGGCCCTTCGTCTCCTCGGTGTCGAGCCGGTGGCCCGCCAGCACGTGCGCCCGGTCGTACAGCACGCCCCGCAGGCCGGGCCGGCCGCGGAGCGCCGCCAGCAGCAGGCCGCCGTGGCCGCCGCCGACGTCGACGACCGTGGCGTCCCCCGCGGTCTCCGGGAAGGGGCAGGCGTCGGCGATCGGCCGGTTCTCCGCCTCGGACATGGCGGCCATGCCCTCGTGAAAGACGGCGGCGGTCGCCTCGTCCCGGGCGAAGTGCTCGAAGAACGGCATGCCGAAGATGTGGCCGAATGCGGATCCCCCGTCCTCCAGGCAGCGGGCCAGCTCCCCGGCCGGCCGCCACATCGTGGGGTCCGTGAGCATCATGACCGCCGGCCCGACGGGGACGGGCGCGTCCGAGCGGAGGGCGTCACCGGCCTCGGTGAGACGGAAGCGGCCGCGCCCGTCCTCCTCGAACAGGCCGCGCGTGGCCAGCAGCCGCAGCACGCGCCGCAGGCTCGGCTCGTGGGTGCCGGTGGCCGCCGCCAGCTCCGCAGGGGTGCGCGGGCCGTCCGCCGCGTGGTCGGCCACGCCCACGGCCGCCGCGGCGCGCAGAGCAGCCGGGTAGAGGAATCCGAGGGCCTCCTCGATGACCAGGGCGGCGCTGCGCCGCCCCGCCTCCTCGGCCGTCGTCTCACGAGCACCTTCGCGCACAGAGCACCTCCGTCGTCCCGGCGGGGCCACCGGCGGCCGCGCCGCGCGATCAGCATGGCAGCGGCCCGTTCCGGGGCCGTCCGGTTCTCGCCATCCGGCCGAACGGTGGTATGACCATCCGCCCGCCGCGCCTGCCGCCCGGAGCGGCCCGCCCGACGCATACTGCGATCAGATCCGGGGGGCGGAACCGGTGGCCAGGAGGTCCTGCCCGTCATGACGTACGACTCGCTCCCCGCGCCCGCGACGCGGCGCCGCCTGCTGTCCGGGCTCGCGGCCACGGGCGGTCTCACCGTGAGCGGCGCGCTCGGCGGGGCCGGGCGCGCCGCGGCGAGGGCGCGGGCGGGAGACGCCGCGCGGGCCGCGACCGGGGCTGGGGCCGTGCCCGGGGCGTACGCCGCGCGCACCGGCCGGGCGGTGCCCGGGCGACGGAGAAGGTTCCGCGCCGACCGGGAGAAGGCCGGAGAGATCCGGGCGGAGTTCGTCCACGCGTGGGAGGGCTACAAGCGGTTCGCCTGGGGACACGACGAAGTCCTGCCGGTGTCGGGCCGCCACCGGGAGTTCTTCGCCGGGAACCACCCGGTGGGCCTGTCGATCATCGAGGCCCTCGACACGCTGCACCTGATGGAGCTCGACACCGAGGTCCACCGCTGCGTCGACTGGATCGGCAGCCACCTCGACTTCGACGTCGACGCCGACTTCCAGGTCTTCGAGGCCACCATCCGGCTGGTGGGAGGCCTCCTCTCGGGCTACCTCGCCACGGGGGAGAAGGCTCTGCTCAACCGCTGCACCGACCTGGCCGACCGGCTGCTGCCCGCCTTCACGTCGTCGCCCACCGGCATGCCGTACCGGTTCGTGAACCTGCGGACGGGACGCGCCTCCGGCGCCACCCTGCCCGTGGCCGAGATCGGCACCAACATCCTGGAGTTCGGCGTCCTCTCCCGGATCACCGGCGACACGCGCTACCGGCGGGCCGCCGAGCGCGCCCTGCGCGCGATCGTCGAACGGCGCTCCTCGCTCGACCTGCTGGCCACCCGGCTCAACGTCGAGACCGGCCGGTGGGCGGACCGCGAGAGCGTCGCCGTGAACCCGCCGGCGGACTCCTTCTACGAGTACCTGTGGGGCGCCTGGCTGATGTTCCACGACGAGGAGTGCCGGGACTGGTTCACGATGTTCACCGCCGCCCTGCGCAAGCACCAGGCCGAGCGGGTGGACGGCCTGCTGTGGTTCAAACACGTCGACTTCCGCACCGGGCAACTGATCAACAGGCGGCAGTCCGCGCTCGCCGTCGCCGTCCTGCCGGTCGGCGGGGGCAGCGACCTCGAGCTCGCCGCGGACTACTACCGCTCGTGGACGGCCGTCCTGGACAAGTACGAGGTCATCCCCGAAGAGATCGACTACACCCGCCTGCGGGCCCTGAGCACCCGCAACGACCTGCGCCCCGAATACGCCAACTGTGCCTTCCAGTTGTGGTGGCAGACCGGGGACCCGTACTACCGGACCACGGCCTGGCAGTACTTCCGCAACCTCAAGCGGCACCACCGCGTACCGGGCGGCTACACGGTGCTCACCGACGTCACCCGGCAGCCCAAGGCCAAGGGCGACCACTGCCCCGCCTACTTCTTCGCCGAGAACTTCAAGTGGCTCTACCTCACCTTCGCGAGCGCTGCCCGGTTCGACTACGAGCACGGCTGGCTCAGCACGGAGGGCAAGGTCCTCGACGGCTTCCGGAACGCGCACGGAAAGGCGTGAGCGGCGGAGGCCGTCGGGCTCAGGGCTGCAGCAGCCGCCTGACCTCCCCGGCCTGCGGACCGGTGTCCGTGGCCGGGACCCTCCACCGGTCGGCGCTCTTCGTGCCGTCCGTGTAGACGAGCGTGCCGCCCTTCGCCTGCGCGGGCGTGAGGTCGAAGACCTTCGCGCGCACCTGCGAGGTCCCCGGCGCGATGCCTCCGGAGTTCCCGTACTTCCCCAGCCCCACCTTGGCCGCATTGCCGTTCCCCGCCGGGACGGACCGCCCGTCGGCGGCGACCCAGCGCCAGCCGCCGCCCTTGGCGGGCGACTCCTCGTCGGCCGGGTTGGCGCTCAGCGACTTCTCCAGCAGCGTCACCACGGCGAACGTGCCCTGCTGCGGGGTCGCCCGGCCGGCCTCCTTGACGTACACGACGGTCGTCGGAGTGATCTCCAGAATGCCCACGGTGCCGGCGCCGACGGTCCGCGACGCCTCCCCGAACGCCTGCGCGGCGCCCTTGGCGCTGCCGGGGGCCGACGGCGTGGCTGTGGTGGTGCCCGTGGTGCCGTCGTTGCAGGCGGTGAGGACGAGACACCCGATGACGGTGGCGGCGACGGCAGCGGCGGCTGGCCGGATCTTGCGCATGATTCCCCCCAGGCTTCGGCACGCACCGGGACCGTACTGCGGCCGGGCGGCCCCCGGAGGGCTGTTCACCGAGCCGGCACGAACGGGGCGGTTCCGGGATGAACGCCTCGCCATTCGATCAGTTGATTGATGGTGGAACCGGCGCGTATGTCGCTCTCGTCTAGCACGTCGGTTCGATCACATGTGGTGACGATGTGGAGGAGGCGACGGTGGCAGGCGAGTCCCCCGGCATGGCGGAGCGGAAGACGAAGCCGGAGGAGGCGGCGGAACGGGCCGCGTCGGCGGAACGGTCCGCCTCCGCGGAGCGGACCACTACTGCGGCTGCGGAACAGCTTGCTAGCGCCGACCGCCCTGCGGCTGCGGGACAGCCGAGGCCCGGAGAATGGCCGGCGCCCGCCGAGCAGCCCGCCCCTGCGGGCCGGCCGGCACCTACGCAACCGCCCGCGCAGCCCGCGCTCGCCGAACGGCTTGTGCCCGCCGGACAGCCGGCGACAGCGGAACGGCCCGCGGCCGCCGCGCGGCCCGCGCTCACGGAGCGGCCGTCAGCGGCGACGGAACGGCCAGCTGCCGCAAAGCAGCCCGCCTCGGCGGATCGACCGGCCCCTACCGAACCGTCCGTGCCCGCGGCGAAGCCCACCCACGGCATGCAGCCCATGCCTGCGGAACAGCCCGCACCCTGGGGACGGCCGGCACCCACCGAGCAGCCCGCGTCCGCCGGACAGCCGGCGACGGCGGGGCAGCCCATGGCCGCCGCACAGCCCGCGCTCACGGAGCGGCCGTCGGCGGCGACGGAGCTGCCTGCCGCCGTAGAGCGGCCCGCTTCCGCCGAACGGCCCGCGGTTGCGGAGCAGACCCCCTCCTGGGCGCGGTCGGCGCCCGCCCAGCAGTCCGCGGCCGCCGGACGGCCGGCGACGGCGGAACAGGCTGCCGCCCCGGAGCGGCCCGCGGCTGCGGAAGTGCCGTTGTCCGGAGCGCGGCCCGCGCCCGCGGAACCGCCCGCGGGCGCGGGCGCGATCGGTCTGCTCGCGCAGCTCACCAACCGGCCCGCGCCCCCGCCGTCGGCGGCCCGCACCGTGGCGCGGCGGGTGAGGATCTGGGCGCCGCTCGTCGCGCTGCTCGTCGTGCTCCTCGGCGTCGTCCAGTTGTTCCGGCCGCTGCCGGACCCGCGGTTGGCCGGCGCCGGGGATCCGTACGCGTTCACGGGCGAGGCGTTCGCCATGCCGTGGCCGGAGGAAGGCCAGGCCGCGGCCAGGGTCGTAGGCGTCGGCAGCCTCGGCACGCACGGCGAGCAGAAGCCCGTGCCGACCGCGAGCGTCGCCAAGGTCATGACGGCGTACGTGGTCCTCAAGGAGCACCCGCTCAAGAGCGGGGAGGAGGGCGAGCGGATCACGATCGACGCCACGGCCGCCAAGGAGGCGGGCGCCCAGGAGGAGTCGCGGGTGGAGGTTTCGGCGGGGCAGGCGTACACGCAGTTCCAGATGCTGCAGATGCTGCTGATCCCGTCCGGGAACAACATCGCCCGTCAGCTGGCCCGCTGGGACGCCGGCTCGGAGGACGCCTTCGTCAAGAAGATGAACGAGGCGGCGCGGGACCTCGGCATGGACGACACGACGTACACCGACCCGAGCGGGCTGGACGCGTCCACCGTGAGTACGGCCGCGGACCAGGTGAAGCTCGCCGAGGAGGTCATGAAGAGCGACGTCCTGCGGAAGATCGTCAAGATGCCCAACGCGGACGTCCCCGGGCTGCCGGGGCGGATCTACAACAACAACGACGACCTGCTGGTCACCAACCCCGGCGGGCTCGGCATCAAGACCGGGTCGTCCAGCCCGGCGGGCGGGACGCTGATGTGGGCGGCGAAGCGGACGATCGAGGGCAAGGAGCGCCTGATCGTCGGTGCGACCATGGCCCAGCGGCAGGCGGGCAGCGACGACGCCAACGCCCACCTGAAGGTGGTCAAGGAGCGCAGCTACAAGATGATCAAGGCGGTGCAGGACGCCCTGGTCCCCGCCACGGTGGCCCGGAAGGGTGATGTCGTGGGGTACGTGGATGACGGTCTCGGCGGCCGGACGCCGGTCGTCGCGACGGCGGACCTGCGCGCCGTGGGCTGGGGCGGCCTGAAGGCGCGGCTGGAGCTCACCTCCGGCGGCAAGGGCATCCCGCGCGAGGCGAAGGCCGGCACGGAGGTCGGCGCGCTGGCCGTCGGCACGGGCCCGGGCCGGGCGCAGGTGCCGGTCGCGCTCCGCGAGGACATGGCGGCGCCGGGAGCGGGAGCCAAGCTGACCCGCCTCGGCTGAGGCCCCGGCCGGGCCCGGGCAAGGGCCTGTCCGGGCCCGGGCAAGGGCCCGGCCGGGAGGCCCGTCGACGCCGCGTGAAGTTCTGCTGTTGCCCCGCTTAAGAAAACCTCGATGGACTTCACGGTCACCACTGGGCACATTTGGTGCGCGCAAAAGAATCACGCACCACCTCCTCACCACGCCTGGAGCCGCAGCCATGAAGGCACTCGTCAAGCACAAGGCCGAGCCCGGGCTGTGGCTCATGGACGTCCCGGAGCCGGAGTACGGCCCCGACGAGGTCCTGATCAAGGTGCTGCGCACCGGCATCTGCGGCACCGACCTGCACATCCGCTCCTGGGACGGCTGGGCCCAGGGCGCGGTGAGCACGCCGCTGGTGCTCGGCCACGAGTTCGTCGGCGAGGTCGCCGCGGTCGGCAAGGACGTGCAGGACATCACGGCCGGCGACCTGGTCAGCGGCGAGGGCCACCTCGTGTGCGGCAAGTGCCGCAACTGCCTGGCGGGCCGCCGTCACCTGTGCCGCAGCACGGTCGGCCTCGGCGTGGGCCGCGACGGCGCGTTCGCCGAGTACGTGGTGATGCCCGCCTCCAACGTGTGGGTGCACCGCACGAAGGTCGACCTCGACGTCGCCGCGATCTTCGACCCGTTCGGCAACGCCGTGCACACCGCGCTCTCCTTCCCGCTGGTCGGCGAGGACGTGCTGATCACGGGCGCGGGCCCGATCGGCGTCATGGCCGTGGCCGTCGCCAAGCACGCCGGCGCCCGCAACGTCGTCATCACCGACGTCAGCGAGCCGCGCCTGGAGATCGCCCGCAAGGCCGGCGCGACCCTGGCCCTGAACGTCTCCGACGCCGGCATCGCGGACGCGCAGCGCCTGCTGGGCCTGCGCGAGGGCTTCGACGTCGGCCTGGAGATGTCCGGCCGGCCCGAGGCCATGCGCGACATGATCGCCAACATGACGCACGGCGGAAAGATCGCCATGCTGGGTCTGCCGGCCCAGGAGTTCCCCGTCGACTGGGCGAAGATCGTCACCTCGATGATCACCGTCAAGGGCATCTACGGCCGGGAGATGTACGAGACCTGGTACGCGATGACGGTGCTGCTGGAGGGCGGTCTCGACCTCAGCCCGGTGATCACCGGCCGGTACTCGTACAAGGACTTCGACGCGGCCTTCGACGAGGCCGCCACCGCCCGCAGCGGCAAGATCATCCTCGACTGGACCGCCTGATCCCGCCCGGCCGCCCCTCCCGCCGGGGCGGCCGGACCGGCCGGGCAGTCACCCTTTTTCCTTCCGTAAGGAGTCCCCCGCATGTACGCGTCCGTCCGCGACGACCTCCGCGCCACCCTCGAAGAGATCCGCGAGGCCGGTCTCTTCAAGCCCGAGCGCGTGATCGGCACCCCGCAGAGCGCCTCCGTCCACGTCACCGCGGGCGGTGCCCCCGGCGACGTCCTGAACTTCTGCGCCAACAACTACCTCGGGCTGGCCGACCACCCCGAGGTCGTCGCCGCCGCCAAGGACGCGCTCGACCGCTGGGGCTACGGCATGGCCTCGGTGCGCTTCATCTGCGGCACGCAGGACGTCCACAAGGAGCTGGAGGGGCGGCTGTCCGCGTTCCTCGGCCAGGAGGACACGATCCTCTACTCGTCCTGCTTCGACGCCAACGGCGGCGTCTTCGAGACCCTGCTCGGCGCCGAGGACGCGGTCATCTCCGACGCCCTCAACCACGCGAGCATCATCGACGGCATCCGCCTGTGCAAGGCCCGCCGCTTCCGTTACGCCAACCGCGACCTGGCCGACCTGGAGAAGCAGCTCCAGGCGGCCGTCGAGGGCGGCGCGCGGCGCAAGCTGATCGTCACCGACGGCGTCTTCTCCATGGACGGCTACGTCGCGCCGCTGCGCGAGATCTGCGACCTGGCCGACCGCTACGACGCGATGGTGATGGTCGACGACTCGCACGCCGTCGGCTTCGTCGGCGCGGGCGGCCGCGGCACCCCCGAGCTGCACGGCGTCATGGACCGCGTCGACATCATCACGGGCACCCTGGGCAAGGCCCTCGGCGGCGCCTCCGGCGGCTACGTCGCCGCCCGCGCCGAGATCGTCGCCCTGCTGCGCCAGCGCTCGCGCCCGTACCTCTTCTCCAACTCCCTCGCGCCGGTCATCGCCGCCGCCTCCCTGAAGGTCCTCGACCTGCTGGAGTCCGCGGGCGACCTGCGGGAGAAGCTGAAGGCCAACACCGAGCTGTTCCGCACGAAGATGACCGAGGCGGGCTTCGAGATCCTGCCCGGCGACCACGCCATCGCCCCCGTCATGATCGGTGACGCGGCGGAGGCCGGCCGGATGGCGGAGCTGCTGCTGGAGCGCGGCGTCTACGTGATCGGCTTCTCCTACCCGGTGGTCCCGATGGGCGCCGCCCGCATCCGCGTGCAGCTGTCCGCGGCGCACTCCACCGCCGACGTCGAGCGGGCCGTCGCCGCGTTCGTCGACGCGCGCGACGCGCTGCGGGGCTGATCCCCGGCAGCCCGGCGCGGGCCCCGGACCGGGGCCCGGTCCGGGGCCTGCCCGGCCCCGCGCCGGGTTACCGCCCGTTCCTGGCAAAATGACGGGGTGATCGACCCCCGGCGGCTGCGCGTCCTGCGGGCCGTGGCGGACCACCGTACGGTGACCGCCGCGGCCGCCGCGCTGTACCTGACCCCCTCGGCCGTCTCCCAGCAGCTCGCGGCGCTGGAGCAGGAGACCGGCCACGTGCTGCTGACCCGCAGCGGCCGCGGCGTGCGCCTCACCGCGGCCGGCGAGATCCTGCTGGCCCACGCCCACGAGGTCGTCGCCCAGCTGGAGCGGGCCGAGGCGGAGCTCGCCGCCTACGCGGGCGGCACGGCCGGGGAGCTGACCGTCGCGGCGTTCGCGACGGGCATCGCCGAAGTGCTGGCCCCGGTCATCGGGCTGCTGGCCGTCCGCCACCCCGGCATCCGGCTGCGGGTGCGCGACGCCGAGGGCGACGCGAGCCTGCCGATGGTGCTGAACGGGGAGGCCGACGTGGCCCTCGCCGTCGAGTACCGGGGCGCTCCGCGGGAGGACGACCTGCGGCTCGTCCGCGTGCCGCTCTACGCCGAGCCCTTCGACGCGGTCCTGCACGCCGCGCACCCGCTGGCCGGCGGCCTCCACGTGGGCCTGGACGAGCTGGCCGACAGCGACTGGATCGGCCCCTACCCGGGCAACCCCTGCCACGACGTGATGGTGCTGGCCTGCGAGCTGGCCGGCTTCCAGCCCCGCCTGGTGCACTCCTCGGACGACTTCCGGGCCGTGGTGGCCCTGGCCGGAGCCGGTGCCGGGGTGGCCCTCGTGCCGCGTTCGGCGCTGCGCGGCATGGAGCTGAAGGACGCCGTCGTCCGCCCCGTCGAGGGCCTGACCGCGACCCGGCGCGTCTTCGCGGCCGTCCGCCGCGGCGCCGAGGACCACCCGCTCATCCGGCCGGTCCTCGACGCGCTCACGGAGGTGGCGGGCTCGCTCTCCACGAACTGACGCCGGGCGTCACTTCTTGAGGGTCCACTCGCCCGTCTCGTTGGCGAAGCCGCCGTCCAGCGTGAACTGCACCTTGCTCGGCTTGGAGTTCTCGGGGACGGAGAAGACGACCCAGCCGAGGGCCTTGCCGCCCTGGGCGATGTTCACGGTGACCGGGAACTTCGGGCCCTCGGTGACGCTGCCCATGGACTGGGTGAAGGCCTGGCCCTGCTCGTCGACGACCTTGGCGCCGCTGGAGGGGCTGTCCGAGTACGCGGCCGTCCCCGTGTTGACGAGCTCGAACTGGGCGGCGACCCAGCGCTTGCCGGCGGCGGGCTTCATGTACTTGTTGTCGCTGTGGGCCGGGTCGGCGAAGCCCTTCAGGGTGACGTCGAGCTGCTCGCCCGGCTTCTTGCCCTTGAGGGTGAGCTTGCCTCCGACGGCGTGTGCGCCGCCCTGGCCCTGGCCCTTGTCCTGGCCTCCGCCCTGACCCTTGTCCTGGCCCCCGTTGCCCTTGTCCGCCGCCGGGTTCGACTGCGCGGGCGCGGGGCTCTTGTCGGCCGACGCGCCGGGGTCGGCCGCCGGGTCGGTGCCGTCACCGTTGCAGGCGGTGGCGGTGGCGGCCAGGACGATGACGGCCGCGGCAGTGATGAGCTGACGTCGCATGATGAATCCCCCGTGTGATCGGTTTGACGTGCACATTCTTACTTCGGATCGTGGCGGAATCCGGCCGCAGAGGGCCCCGGCGGGGTCCCTGTGACAGTCGTGTGATCAAACGGTGGCATCGTCACCGGGCCCGTCCCTTTCCCGTCCCGCCTTCGCGGGCCGCCTTCGCGGACCGGGGGGAACCCGTGCGCCCCGGTGCGCGTTGACGGCACGACAGGGACAGGACACAGCAACCGGCGGAGGCGGAGTGGAGCAGCACGCGCGGCGCACTCCGGTGCCGGTCGCCCTGTGGGCCCTGCTCGTCCTCCTCGTCGGCACGGTCTGCGGTACGGGCACGGGCACGGGTACGGGGTCTGCCGGCACGGCGTCCGCCGGTGCGGGACCGGCCGGTGCGGCCGTCACGCCCGCCGCCGTCCCGCTGGTCGCCCCGGTCACCGGCACGGCCGCCCGGGCCCGTCCCGCCTTCGGCGCACCGCACTCGCCGCCCTCGGCGGACGGCACCGGCGCCCAGGGCCTCCACCTCTCCGCGGCCGTGCAGCACACCCGTACGCCCGGGCTGCCGGGCGCAGTGCCCGGCCCGGTGGCCGGACCGCTCGCCGTGCCGCTGCCGGCCGGTGAGGTCGCCGGGCCCCGGCAGGAGCGCGCGCCGCCCGCGGCGGGCCCCTCCTCGCGGCGCACCCGCGGCCCTCCCCCCTCACGGAGCATCTGACGCCCTGAGCGTCGGCCTCGCCCTGCCCTCCTTCGTGCGTGCCCGCAGCGGCTCGTGACGCCCCGTCCCTTCCGACGCCTCGTCATCCGGTCTCGCTGCGCGGCCCGGCCGCGGCTGCCGACGCTCCACTCCGTCTGCCGTGAAGTGGAGAAACCATGTCACCCCGGCCCTCGCGCCGCGCCTCGCTGTGGCGCGCGCTGATCGCCCTCGCCGTCGTCGCGGCCTCCCTGTTCTTCGCCCTGACCACCCCCGCCCGGCTCGGCCTCGACCTGCGCGGCGGCACCCGGATCGTGCTGGAGACGCGGGACTCGCCCACGTCCCGTGCGGACGCCGCCGCCACCGACCGGGCACTGGAGGTCCTGCGGCAGCGGGTCGACGCGCTCGGCGTGTCCGAGCCGTCGCTCGCGCGCTCCGGCGAGCGGCGCATCGTCGTCGAACTGCCCGGCGTCCAGGACCCCCGCAAGGCCGTCGACGTCATCGGCCGCACCGCCCAGCTCACCTTCCACCCCGTGCTCGGCACCGCGCCGGACGGCGACCGCTCCCGCAGGGCCGCGGACGGCGCCGCCGGTGCTGCCGCCGCACGGACGCTGCCCGACCCCGACGCCCCCGGCCACTCCCTGCGCCTGGGCCCGGCGGCCCTCACCGGCAAGGACGTCGAGGACGCCCGGGCCGTCCTCGACACGCAGACCGGCAGCGGCTGGACCGTCGACCTCTCCTTCCGGGGCGGCGGCGACAAGAGCTGGGCGCGCGTCACGGGCGAGGCCGCGTGCGCCGCGCCGGGCGACGCGTCCCGCCGGGTCGCGATCGTCCTCGACGACCGGGTCGTCTCCGCACCGGCGATGCAGCAGAGCGTGCCGTGCCGGGCCGGGATCCAGGGCGGCAGCGCCCGGATCACCGGCGGGTTCGGCGCCGCCGAGGCCCGCGACCTGGCGGCGCTCGTCAAGGGCGGGGCGCTGCCCGTCCCGGTCGAGGTCGTCGAGCAGAGCACCGTCGGCCCGACGCTGGGTGCCGAAGCGATCCGGGCGAGCGCGGCCGCGGCGGTCATCGGCCTCGCCTGCACCGCGTTGTTCGTCGTCGCCGTCTACCGGCTGCTCGGCGTCCTGGCCACAGTGGCGCTCGCGCTCTACGGGCTGATCTCGTACGCCGCGCTCGTCGCGCTCGGGGCCACGCTCACCCTCCCCGGGCTGGCGGGGTTCGTGCTGGCCGTGGGCATGGCCGTCGACGCGAACGTCCTCGTCTTCGAACGGACCCGGGAGGAGTACGAACGGAGCCGGGAGGCGTCCGCCCGGACCCGGGTCGCGGACGCGCGCCGCACCGGCCCGCAGGACCTCCGCGGCCCGTTGCGCAAGGGGTTCGGCAAGGCGTGGAGCGCGGTCATCGACTCGAACGTGACAACCCTCCTCGCCGCCGGCCTGCTCTTTTTCTTCGCCACCGGCCCGGTGAAGGGCTTCGGCGTCACCCTGTCCGTGGGCGTCGTGGCCTCCATGGTCTCCGCCCTCGTCATCACGCGGGTGCTCGCGGACTCGGCGCTGCGGCGCGACTGCGTCCGGCGCCGGCCGCGGCTGGCCGGAGTCGCCTCGGCGGGCCGCCTGCGGAGCCTCCTCGCCCGCCGCGGACCGCGCCTGATGCGTCACCGCCGCACCTGGCTGGGCGTCAGCGCGGCGCTGCTGGTCCTCGCCGTCGCGGGCATCGGGGTGCGCGGGCTGCAGCTGGGCGTCGAGTTCACCGGTGGCCGGCTGGTCGAGTACGGCACGAGCCGTCCCGTGGACGTCGACAAGGCGCGGGCCGCGATCGGTGACGCCGGATTCCCGCGCGCCGTCGTGCAGAAGACGGGCAGCGGGGACGTCGTCGTGCGCACCGGCGCCACCGTCGACCGCGACCAGCAGCGCATCAAGGCAGCCCTGGAGAGGCACGGCGGGACCGTCACCGTCGAGCGCGACGAGCGGATCGGGCCGAGCCTGGGCAGCGAGCTGCGCGACAAGGCGCTGATCGCCCTGGGCGGCGCGGTGGCGGCCCAGCTCGTCTACCTCAGCGTGCGCTTCCGCTGGACCTTCGCGACCGCGGCGGTGGCGGCGATGGTCCAGGACGTGCTGCTGGTGGTCGGCCTGTTCGCCTGGCTGGGCCGGCCTGCCGACAGCGTCTTCCTCGCGGCGCTGCTCACGGTCGTCGGCTACTCCGTCAACGACACGGTGGTCGTCTTCGACCGCATCCGCGAGACGCGACGCCCGGGGCGGGGCGAGAAGCACGCCCCGCCGGCGTCCGCGCTGGCGTCCGCCGTCGACAGCGCGATCCTGCACACCGTGCCGCGCACGGTAAACACGGGCATGGGCGTTCTCTTCGTCCTCACCGCACTGGCGGTGCTGGGCGGCGACTCGCTGGCCGACTTCTCCGTGGCACTGCTCGCCGGGGTGCTGTTCGGCATCGCCTCGACCGTCCTGACGGCCGCCCCGATAGCCGTCATCCTCGAAGAACGCCGCCCCGGCGCCGTACCGCCCGCGACCACCCCGGCGTCTCGCAGGGGCTCAAGGAACGCAAGGAACTCGGGAGCAGTGGTCTGACGTCCGGCCGGGCGCAGACCCCACCGCAGGAGTGGCCCATGTGCACAAAAGAAGCCGCGCGCCCACACCGCGCACCACCGTACGGATCAGTCGGGCAAAGGTTCACCGAAAACCTTATCGAGGCTGCACGCTGCGCTAATCTGACGACATGGATGGCGGGGTGGTCGTCGGCCCGGGCGACGCTAGCAGGACATTACGCTCAATTCTGTTTCTGCGCCGGATGGTGGATCAGCGCCTGTGGCTGCACTATCTACGACATACGGCCATTGTTCGAGCTTTGATGCCCGACGGCGAAACACTTGCCTCCGCACGCGTGATGGAGGCGGCCGACCAGTTATGCGACGTCCTGGACGGAACTCCTTTACCGGTCGGCGACCGGCGAGGAGCCGTTCAGCGAAGCGTGCGCTGGTCCCGCGAAAAGCTGACCCGCGGGCTCCGATTTCCGGAGTACACCGGTGGCGCGCGGGAAACCTTCACCGCCAGGTTCATCGGCTGGGTGTGCCAAGCGGCGAGTTCGGAAGCCGGCCGGCGGGCGCTTGATCACGCCGGCTACTTCATCGGCTCGGACGGCAGGGAAACGCGGTTCGCGATCGCGGTTCGCCACGAGGTGGACGGCCTTCTGGCGGAGCCGCGAAGGCCGGAGGGGCAGAACCGCGTCCGCCGGGCGATGGCCGACGAACTGCAGCGCGGCACGTCGGAGCAGGAGGTGCGGGATCGCCACGAAGCCCTGAGGTTCTGGATCAGGACGATCACCGCAGGCGTCCTTGCCGCCGTCAGCACGGAGTTGATCTGGATCGACAACTGGACCAACTCGATGACGGTCGGCGCCTTGGCCGTCGGCGGTCAGGTGGTTGCCGAATACACGCAGCAACACGTGTACCGGACGCCCGCGCTCATGGCCGTCCGAAGACAGGTGAAGTATTGGCTTGACACCTTGGACCGGGTGGCTCGCCAAGCCGCGTGGACAGCCGACCCGAAGCGGAAGGAGCTTCTCGGCGAAGCGAACGAGAACGGCCGACGAGAGCTCGAAGCGCCGAATCTGCGCCCCTCCCTGATGGCTCTTCTCCGAGAGGTCTCCCGGACGGAAGTGGCCGTCCACGCGCACCCTTCGGCCGCTTCACTGATGGCGCCGATCGAACACCTTCAGTCACTGATCAAGAAAGCCCAAGAAGTGGGCGATCAGGAACTGTGGGGGGCGCTCTACGAATTGGAAAGCGGATTCACTCTCGCGCCCCAGGTGGCCTTGTCGTCATATCTTGCGGTCTCATTGCTCGTTGACGAGGCACCGCCTCCGTGACGGCGTCGCGCGGTCGGGGGTTCAGAGGGTCGGGCCGTCCGACGGTCAGGCCGTCAGCGCTGCGAGCTCCGCGTTGGCGCGCTCGGCGACCAGGGCGAGGACGCGGCCGGCGGCGACGAGGTCCTCGGTGGGGATGCCGCCCCAGATGCGGGCGGTGACGGGGGCGGTCTCCGCACCGACGGTGGCGAGGAGCTCGCGCCCCGCATCCGTGGGGACGAGGTGCGCGCCGTCCGCGACCAGCAACTTCTCGGCCAGCAGCTGGTCGAGCGCGGCGCGGAGGTCGGCCGGATCGGCCTTGAGGGAGCTCCGGACCTCGGCGATGAGCTCATCCGGCGTGCGCGGGGCGTCGGCGGTGACGGCGGCGCGCAGCGTCATCTGCTGCTGGAAGGTGATGCCGTGCCGGGCCAGGAAATGCTCCAGGACACCGCGAGCGGCGTAGTGGGCCAGGCCGAGGGCGCGGGTGTCGGCGACGGGTGCGGTGGTGGTCATGGTGTCGTCCCCTGAGTGCTGTCATCGTTCGGTACGGGTGGCGCGAGAGGTGCGTCGAGCAGGGTCGTCAGCTCGTCGGTGAACGCGCGCGTCCGCGCCGCGTCGGTGCCGCCGAGCGGCTCCAGCAGCTGCTGGTGCAGCTGCTGGACCACCGCGACGGCCTGCCGCGTGACGGCCCGCCCCTGCTCGGTGAGGGCGAGCTGTACGGCGCGCGGGTCGCGGGGGTCGCGGGTGCGCTCGATCAGGCCGGCCGTCTCCAGGGCGCGCGCCAGCTTCGAGACGTACAGCGCCTCCAGGCCGGTGTGGTCGGCGAGCCGGCGCTGACTGGGCCGCTCGCCGGAGCGCTGCATGCCGTGCAGCGAAGCGACCAGCGAGTACTGCGCGTGGGTCAGGCCCAGCGGAGCCACCGCGCGATCGACCGCGACGCGCCACTTGTTGGCGAGCCGCCATACCAGGAAGCCAGGCGTGGGGCCCGGGGGAACCTTGCTCATGGCAGATAGAGTACATGGACACTATGTACATGGCTACTATTCTCTAGAGGGCGCAATGCGCCACCGGACTCCGGCGCCATTGGGGTCGCCAGCAGACGCGTGTACCTTCCGGAGTCGTATGATCACGCGATCGGTCCGGCGCGCACGCCGCTACGACACCGGCCGGCCGCCGCGCCGGTCACTGCGAAGGGGCATGGCATGGAAGGCACACCGACGCCGCGGGATCCCTTACGCTTCGCCGTGCTCGGGCCCCTCCTGGCCCGGCGGGGCCGGGAAGAGCTCGACACCGGCTCGCCTCAGCAGCGCGCCGTGCTCGCCGCCCTCCTGCTGCGCGCAGGGCGCACGGCCACCGTCGGCGAGCTCGTCGACGGCCTCTGGGGCGGCAGTCCGCCGCCCACCGCGCTCAACGCCCTCCGCACGTACGCCTTCCGGCTGCGCCGGGCGCTCGGCACGGACGGGGCGGCCGTCCTGGTCAGCGACTCCGGCGGCTACGCGCTCCGCACCGGCCGGGACGGCTCCGGCCCGGCCGTGGAACTGGACCTCGACCGGGCCTGGTCGCTGGCCGACGAAGCGCGCGCGGCCCGCGGCTCCGGGAACCCGGTGCGCGCCCGGGAACTCGTCGCAGAAGCCCTCGGCCTGTGGCGGGGCGAGCCGCTGACCGGCCTGCCGGGGCCGTACGCGGAGACGCAGCGCACGCGTCTGGAGGAGTGGCGGCTGTCGCTCATCGAGACCCGCCTGGACCTGGACCTGGAGGTCGGCAGCCACGCCGAGGCCGTCTCCGAGCTGACCGCCCTGACCGCCGCCCACCCCCTGCGCGAGCGCCTGCGCGAACTCCTCATGCTCGCCCTCTACCGCAGCGGCCGCCAGGCCGAGGCCCTCGCCGTCTACGCCGACACCCGCCGCCTCCTCGCCGACGAACTCGGCGTCGACCCGTGCCCCGAACTCTCCGCCCTCCAGCAGCGCATCCTCAACGCCGACCCCGCCCTCGCGACCGCCCCGGGCCCCGGCCGGAAGGCGGCCGGGTTCCCCAAGGGCTTCATCCGGCCCGCCCAGCTGCCCGCGGACATCGCGCACTTCACCGGACGCGCGGCACACGTGACGGAGGTGCTCGGCCTGCTGGCTCCCGGCCCCGGCCAGGACCTCGGCTCCGGCCAGGACCTCGGCTCCGGCCAGGACCTCGGCTCCGGCCAGGACCTCGGCTCCGTCCACGGCCCGGTGGTCCCGGCCGTCACCGGTGCGGGCGGCGTCGGAAAGACCACGCTCGCCGTCCACGCGGCCCACTCCGTACGCCACCGCTTCCCGGACGGGCAGCTCTACGCCGACCTGCAGGGCACGGGCCCCGAACCCGCCGAACCCGAGACGGTGCTGGGGTGGTTCCTGCGCGCCCTGGGCGTCTCCGGAGCCGCCGTTCCCGACGGCGTCCAGGAGCGGTCCGCCCTCTTCCGCTCCACCCTCGACGGCCGCCGCGTCCTGGTCCTGCTCGACAACGCCCGCGACGCCGCGCAGATCCGGCCGTTGCTGCCCGGCACGGGCGGCTGCGCCGCACTGGTCACCAGCCGCCACCGCATGACCGGCCTCGCGGGCGCGCGCATCGTCGACCTCGACGTGATGGACCCGGGCGAAGGGCTCGCACTCTTCACCCGGATCGTGGGCACCGAGCGGGTGGAGGCCGAGCGGGACGCCGCGATGGACGTCGTGGCCGCCTGCGGCTTCCTGCCCCTGGCCATCCGCATCGCCGCCTCCCGCCTGGCCGCCCGCCGCACCTGGACCGTCTCCGTCCTCGCCCGCAAACTCGGCGACGAACGCCGCCGCCTGGACGAACTCCGCGCCGGCGACCTCGCCGTCACCGCCACCTTCGAACTCGGCTACGGGCAGCTGGAGCCGGGGCAGGCCCGCGCCTTCCGCCTCCTCGGGCTGGCCGACGGCCCGGACATCTCCCTGGCCGCCGCAGCAGCCGTCCTGGACCTCGGCATCGACGCCACGGAGGAGCTGCTGGAATCACTCGTCGACACCTCCCTCCTGGAGTCCGCCGCACCCGGCCGATACCGCTACCACGACCTCGTACGCCTCTACGCGCGTGCATGCGCCGAACGCGACGAACAACCCCCCGCCGAGCGCGAAGCCGCCCTCTCCCGCCTCCTCGACTTCTACCTCGCCACCGCCGTCCGGGCCTACGCGCTCGAACGGCCGGGCGACCGGCTCGTGGCCCACCTGGCGCCCACCGCGGTGCCGGGCCTCGACCTCAAGGACGGCGGGGAAGCCGTCGACTGGCTGGTCACGGAAGCCGCCTGCATCCTGTCGTGCGTACGCCTGCAGGCGACGGGAAGCTCCCTGCGGCGCGCGGCCGACCTGCTCCTCGTCACCAAGGACCTCGTGGAGGCGGGGATCAGCGGGAGCGGCTACATCCACACGGCCCAGGAGGTGCTGGCCGCGGCGCTGGCGGCCGGGGACGCCCAGGTGGAGGGCCGGACCCGTGTCGCCCTCGCCCACGCGCACAGATTCGCCGGGCAACTGGAGGAGTCCGCCGAGCACGCGCACCGGTCCCTGCTCCTCGGCGACGCCACCGAGGACTCGACGCTGATCCGGTGCTACGCCGCGAACCTGCTCGGCATCATCGCCATCTATCAGCAGCGCCACGAGGAGGCCCTAGTACATCTCGGCAGGGCCCTCGGCCACTTCCGTGCCGACGGCAACCGGCTCGGGGAAGCCAGTGCCCTGTCCAACCTCTCGCGGGCCTGTACGGGCCTGGGCGACGCCGCCCGGGCGGTGGAGCTGGCGGAAGAGGCCCTCGCCATCTACCGGGGCGTCGGGTCCTGGCGCCTGGGCAACGGCCTGTACGCGCTCGGACTGGCCCTGGCGGAGGCCGGCCGGCCGGACGAGGGCATGCGTCGGCTGACGGAAGCACTCGGCATCTTCCGGGACAACCGCCAGCGGTGGTGGGAGGGCATGACGCTCTACCGGATAGCCGAGGCCCACGTCGCCGCCCGACGCCGCGAGGAGGCCGTACGGTCGGCCGAACTGGCCCTGTCCATGCTCCGCGACCTCGGATCCTGGTGGCAGCTCGCCGACGCCCTGACCGTGTTCGCCCGCGCGCTGGACCTCATCGGCCAGGCCGAGCGGGCCCGCGCCTGCCTCCTGGAGGCCCGGGCGATCCGGGAGCGCCGGGGGGCCGCCGAGCGCCTGCGCGAGGAGGAGGGCCCCGGCGGCCGGCCGGAGTTCACGTCCGGGTGACGGTCCCGCACGGCTCCTTGTCGCCCGCCTTGCCGGGCTTGGGGGACGGTCCGGAGGCGCCCGCGCCGGTGTCCGGTTCGCGGCTGCGGTCGTAGGGGTCGACGGCGGGGCCGTTCGGGGGCGGGGTGTGGT